>JALRFN010000396.1 GCA_023268425.1 Burkholderiaceae bacterium
CGCCCAATCGGCGGGGCTCCAAAACACCGTGTCCACCCCAGGCGGCGGTGGAAAACCCGAGTCATCGACGCCGGAACCATTGGGGTCGTAACCCAGCCAGTTTTGGCTGCACAAAAACCCCGTCAGGTTGCCGAACAACGCGCTGTGCGGAATCAAGCCACCCTTGGGGTTGCCCGTGGTGCCGCTGGTGTAAATCAACACCGCCGGGTCGCTGGCCGCGGTGTCGGCCATGACCGCCTTGGGCTTCACGCGGGCCAAGGCCGAGACCCAGTCCACATCGGCACCCGGCGCAGCCACGCCCACCACACAGCGCAGGCTGGGGCACTCGCCGCGCACGCCCAAAAGCGCCGCGGACGTGCTCTCATCGACCACCGCCGCCACCGCGCCACTGTCTTGCAGCCGAAACAACAAGGCCTCGGGCCCAAACAACTGCGACAGCGGCATGGCCACCGCGCCCATTTGCAGCACCGCCATGTAGGCCACGGCGGTCTCAAAACGCTGCGGCATGACAATCGCCACGCGGTCCCCACGCCGCACCCCGCGCAAGGCCAAGACCCGGCTCAAGCGGTTGGCTTGGTCTTGCAGCTCGGCAAAGCTGTGGCGCGTGGGCGCGCGGTCTGGGCCATCGGCGATCACGGCGATGCGTTGCTGGGCGTCGCTGCGCTGCGCCCAACGCGCACAACACCACTGCGCCATGTTCATGCGCGACGGCACGGCCCAATGAAATCCGCGATGATTGTCGGCGTAATGGTCTTGCGCCAGCGCGGCGGTCTGGTCGTCTGAGCTGCGGGCCATGTGTGTCCCCTGTTTGTTTTTTGATCTTGCCAATGTACCCAATTCAACGTGAATCCTTGAGCACCTTCGTCAGCGTGCGCCATCACAGTTACCACGTGCGCCAATGGGGCCAACGCCAAGACGGCGTGCCGCCGCTGTTCATGGTGCACGGCTGGATGGACGTGAGCGCCTCCTACCAATTTGTGGTCGACGCCATGGCCCAAGACCGCTGGATCTTGGCCCCAGACTGGCGCGGCTACGGCCTGACCACTGGGCCCGAAACCGACAACTACTGGTTTCCCGACTACCTGGCCGACCTCGACGCCTTGATTGACCACTACAGCGTCGACCAACCCATCGACCTGGTCGGCCACAGCATGGGCGGCAACGTCGTCATGCAGTACGCCGGCGTGCGCCCCGAGCGCATCCGCCGCTTGGTCAACTTAGAGGGCTTCGGCATGGCCAAGACCCGCCCCGAAAACGCGCCCAAACGCCTGCGCCAGTGGCTGGGCGAACTCAAAGCCCAACACAGCGGCGAACTCGACTTGGCCGCTTACGAAAACGCCGACGGCGTCGCCAAGCGCCTGATGAAAAACAACAAACGCCTCAGCCTCGACAAAGCCCAGTGGCTGGCCCAACATTGGGGCGCCGAGGCCGACAACGGCCGCTGGGTCATTCGCGGTCACAGCGCGCACAAAGTCGTCAACGCCACCCTCTCACGCGTCGAAGAACAACTGGCCCTGTACCGCGAAATCACCGCCCCGGTGCTGGTCGTTGAGGCCGAAGAATGCAGCCTGGACCAATGGTGGCAAGGCAAATTCACGCTCGACGAATTCCACCAGCGCCTGGAATCCGTGCCCCACTGCCGCCGCGAACTCGTCATGGACGCGGGCCACATGATGCACCACGACCAACCGGAGGTCGTGGCGCGCTTGATTGAGGAGCACTGCGCGTCGTAATGGCAGCGGCCTCACTTTGCCCAGTTGAGCCCACTGGCGTCTTTTAAAATGCGCGTTTACCCAAAATCACAACGAATTCAGGAACGCCGCCATGGACGCCCAAGACATCAACGCCATCAACAACCAAATCGACGACTTGAGCGAGCGTGTGGCCTCGCTACGGAGGTATCTTTGACGTCGATGCCAAAGCCCAACGCCTGAGCGAAGTCAACGCCGCTCTCGAAGACCCGACGGTCTGGAACGACCCCAAGCGCGCGCAAGACCTGGGGCGTGAGAAAAAGGCCTTAGAGGACGTGGTCATCGTCATCGCTGAGATCGAAGCGGGCCTGGCCGACAACAAAGAGTTGTTTGAGCTCTCCGAGATGGAGGGCGACACCGCTGGCTTGCAAACCATCGCCGAGGACACGGCCAAGATTGAAGCGCGGGTGGAAAAGCTGGAGTTCCGCCGCATGTTCAACAACCCGGCTGACCCCAGCAACTGCTTCATCGACATCCAAGCGGGTGCCGGTGGCACCGAGGCCTGCGATTGGGCGAGCATGTTGCTGCGCCAGTACTTGCGCTACGCCGAACGCAAAGGCTTCAAGGCTGTAGTGGAAGAAGAAACCCCCGGCGACGTGGCCGGCATCAAAAGCGCCACGGTCAAGATTGACGGTGAATACGCCTATGGGTTGTTGCGCACAGAAACTGGTGTGCACCGTTTGGTGCGCAAGTCACCGTTTGACTCTTCGGGCGGTCGCCACACGTCGTTTGCGTCGGTGTTCGCCTACCCCGAGGTCGATGACTCGATTGAAATCGACATCAACCCCGCCGATGTGCGCACCGACACCTACCGCGCCAGCGGAGCGGGTGGTCAGCACATCAACAAAACCGACTCGGCCGTTCGTTTGACCCACATCCCCACGGGCATCGTGGTGCAGTGCCAAG
>JALRFN010000408.1 GCA_023268425.1 Burkholderiaceae bacterium
GGGTTCTTATCGGAACGTTGTTCGGGGGAACGATTGAGCTGTGAGATCGCAACGACAGGAACATTGAGTTCCTTGGCAAGGAGTTTTAACTGGCGTGAGAATTCGGAGACTTCTTGTTGGCGATTTTCGACACGCTTTCCAGAAGTCATGAGCTGGAGATAATCGATCACAACCAGCTTCAAATCATGGCGCGCGCATACGGCCCGTAGCTGCAGCGGCACAGCGGGATTTGGTTCATGATCGCCGCGCCATCGACCAGCCAGCCAATCACCCCCACGTCCGCCCAGGTCAACGCCGGGTAATTGAAGATGGAGCTGTATTTGGCTTTGCCGCTGTGCAGGGCTTCCAGCAATTCGTCGCGGCTGGTGCCCAGGGTTTCGGCGGCGCTGTAGAGGTAGAGGCCGTGTCCGCCTTCATCTTGTACCTTAGCGATCAGAATGGCTTTGCGCTTGAGGCTGGGTGCGCGGCTGATCCAATTGCCCTCGGGCAGCATGCCGACGATTTCGCTGTGGGCGTGCTGGCTGATTTGTCGCACCAAGGTCTTGCGATAAGCCTGTGGCATCCAGTCGCGGGGTTCCACCTTGCCTTCGTTGGCCACAGCCGCGTCAAATTGGGCCTGTAAAGCGGCGTCTTCACCCGCTGCTGTGGTCGCGGGTGGGGTTTTGCTGTCCGGTACGTCTAGAGATTGGGTGTACATGCGCTCGTCTCCTGTGCTGGGGGCGATGGTGCGCGGATGGGCCTGAGCGCGGTGAAGCGCGAGCAAGCCATCGACGCGTGGTGGCGCAGTATACCCAATTAACCGACCGACTGGTCGGTTAATTAATTTTGAGCGCATTGAGGCGCTCGGAGCGGCTCTGAACCTTGGCTTTTCGCGGCTCGGCGACGATGCCGCAGGCCTCGCAGATGAGCGCCAGGTGGCGTGCTCTGGGGCCCGCCCGCCGTCAGCCCCGGGTCAATTCAAAGCGCGCGTGGTCGTCTTGGCCCAAGGCCTTGACCAAGAGCGGCAGCGTGCTTTGCAGCTGTTCGTGTAGCTCAAAGGTCGGGTTGACGATGAACATGCTGCTGCCGCTCAAGCCGCCACCGGGGGCAGTGCTGTTGTGGCCACGCACTTGCAAGAGTGCGTGCAGCCAAGGCTTTTGCGCTTTTTGCGCGATGGTGCGCAGGCGTCGGGGCAGCTCGTTGGCTTCTAAGCGGGCGATTTGCGGGATCCAGATCGCGAACACCCCCGTGGCAAAGCGCAGCAAGCCGTCTTGCAACCACTGGGCGACATGGGCATAGTCGCTTTTGAGTTCGTAGCTGGGGTCGCACAGCAGCGCGCCGCGCCGCGTGGGTGGCGGCAGCAGCGACTTGGTGCCGGCAAAGCCATCGGCTTGGTGCATGCGGATGCGCTTGGCCGCCGCGTGGTTTTGTGCCCAGTTGCGCAAGTGGCGTTGATCGGTGGGGTGAACCTCAAACACCTGCAGTTGATCTTGTTCGCGCAACAGCTGCGCGCTTAAGGCCGGTGAGCCCGGGTAGTGCGTGATGTGGCTTTTGCCGGCGTTGAAGGCTTGCAGCACCTCGACGTAGCGCTGCAGCGGGTCGGGTAAGTCGCCGTCGTGGTTCAACAAAGCCGCAATGCCGTGCTCGGCTTCACCGCTGGTGCTGGCGGCCTCGCCCTTGAGTGCATAGACGCCCGCGCCGGCGTGGGTGTCCACCAGCATCAGGCCTTTGTCTTTTTGCATCAAGCGCTCCAGTATGGCCAGCCAGACGGTGTGTTTGAGCACATCGGCGTGGTTGCCGGCGTGGAAAGCGTGTCGGTAAGAAAACATAATGCGGCGATGGTACGCGAGCTTTTGCGCCTCGGTGAGGAAATTTATATAATGGCAGGCTTCGCAGCGCTTTTATGGGCTCCGCGGCGAAGCATCAAACCCCACCTAAGAGGTCTTGAACACAAAAGACACCGACCGTGGAAAAGAGCCCGCCAAACCCTCATTGCGAGTAAACACATGAAAACTTTCAGCGCTAAACCCGCTGAGGTGCAGCATGAGTGGTTTGTGATTGACGCGACCGACAAGGTCCTCGGACGAGTAGCCAGCGAAGTTGCTCTCCGTTTGCGCGGCAAACACAAAGCCATTTACACACCTCACGTGGACACCGGTGACTTCATCGTCGTCATCAATGCATCCAAAATCCGTGTGACCGGCTCCAAAGAGCTGGACAAGATGTACTACCGCCATTCGGGCTTCCCCGGTGGTATCTACGGTACCAACTTCCGTGACATGCAAGCCAAGCATC
>JALRFN010000003.1 GCA_023268425.1 Burkholderiaceae bacterium
AAAGTTTGCCGTCGGTGCCGTCTTTGCCCCACTCCACGTCCATGGGACGGCCATAGTGTTGCTCGATCAAGACGGCATAACGGGCCAACTCTTGCACCTCGTCGTCGCTCAGGGCATAGCGGTTGCGCATCTCAACGGGCACATCGACCGTCTTGACCAACTTGCCGCTCTCGGCTTTTTCGGCGTCGCTGGCAAACACCATTTGAATCAACTTGGAGCCCAGGTTGCGGCGAATCAAGGCCTGCTTGCCTGCGGCGAGCATGGGCTTGTGTACGTAAAACTCGTCGGGGTTGACCGCGCCTTGCACCACGGTCTCACCCAATCCGTAGCTGGCGGTGATGAACACCACGTCTTCAAAGCCCGACTCGGTATCGATGGTGAACATCACACCCGCCGCGCCCTGGTCTGAACGCACCATGCGTTGCACACCCGCACTCAAAGCCACCGAGGCGTGCTCAAAGCCCTTGTGCACGCGATAGCTGATCGCGCGGTCGTTGTACAGCGAGGCAAACACCTCTTTGATTTTGTGCAGCACCGTCTCAATGCCAACCACGTTCAAAAAGCTCTCTTGCTGCCCCGCAAACGAGGCGTCGGGCAAGTCTTCGGCGGTCGCCGATGAACGCACAGCAAAGCTGGCCTCGGCGTTGCCACCAGAAAGCGTGGCAAAGGCCTCGCGAATGGCTTGCTCCAAAGCCGGTGGAAAGGGTTGCGCTTCGACCAGCGCGCGAATTTGGGTTCCGGCTTGGGCCAGCGCGACCACGTCTTCGGTATCCAAAGCGTCGAGGATGGCGTGGATGCGTTGATCCAAATCCTCGAACTTCAAAAACTCCCGAAAGGCGTGTGCCGTGGTGGCAAAGCCCGTGGGCACGCGCACACCGTTGGGCAACTGGGAAATCATCTCCCCCAGCGAGGCGTTTTTGCCCCCCACCGCTTCAACATCGCTGTTGCGCAATTGTTCTAACGGGACGACCAAGGCCTCCGCTGCAAAACGTTCAGACATGACAAGACTCCAAAGGTTAAAAAATGCGGTGGGCGCGCCGCCATGGTGGCTTTGTTGTTCTGGCTTTGGTTACCATGCGTTTTGACGCCAATGACCACATTTTAGACAGTGCCCCCAGCCCGAAACTGCGCCAGCGCAAATGGTGCGGCAGTGACTTGGGGAGCCTCGAGGACGCTCATGCCCAATCGCACCGTATTTTTCGTCTCTGACGGCACCGGCATCACTGCCGAAACCTTTGGCAACGCCATCATGGCGCAGTTCGAAGGCAGCTACCGCCACGTGCGGATTCCCTTTTGCAACGACGTTGACAAAGCCCACCAAGCGGTGCGCCAAATCAACCACGCCGCCCAGGTCGAGGGCAAACGCCCCATCGTGTTCACCACCTTGGTGAACATGCCCGTATTGGATGTCCTGCGCACCCAATGCCAGGGCATGTTGATGGACATGTTTGGCACCTTCGTGGCCCCATTGGAGTCGGAATTGGGCGTGCGCTCCAACCACCGTGTCGGCCGCTTCTCTGACGCGTCCAAAAGCGAAGAGTACAAAAACCGCATCGAAGCCATCAACTTCGCACTCAGCCACGACGACGGACAAACCAATGTCGAGTTGTCACGCTCTGACGTGATCTTGGTGGGGGTCAGTCGCAGCGGCAAAACGCCGACCTCGCTCTATTTGGCCATGCAATATGGCCTCAAGGCATCCAACTACCCGTTGATTCCCGAGGACTTCGAGCGCAAACGCCTGCCACCCGATTTGGTTCCTCACCGCAAGCGTTTGTTTGGCCTGACGATTGACCCTGAGCGCCTGTCCGAAATCCGCAATGAACGCCGACCCAACTCCCGCTACGCCAGCTTGGCCAATTGCCGCCAAGAGGTCCACGACGCCGAAGCCATGATGCGTCGAGAGGGTATTCGCTGGTTATCGACGACCCACAAGTCCATTGAAGAAATCGCGACCACCATCTTGCAAGAGATTCAGCCGCACGGCTACTGACGCGCAGCTGCTCATTGATTGGAGGCGCTATCGTGGCCTGATCGCTGCGCTTCGCGCTTGGCCGCGCGCTCGGCGGCTTTGGCCGCCCACTCGTGTTTGAGGTGCGCGTGACGCGCCAAGGCCCAACCGAGCATCAGCTTGATCCAAATGGTGGAGCCCGCAATGGCCACCCAATCCAAGTGGGCGCCGAACAAGGTGTCGCGGTAAGCCAGCATGGGCAAAGCGACCACCACGCCGAAACGATCCAGGAGCGACGCTTGCGCAAAGACCTCGGGATTGACCATGGCCCAGCCTGCAGACGGCACATAAAAAATCACCGCCAGGATGACCGTCCCCGCGATCAAGTTCAGACCGACAAAAAAAGGCGCAATTTGCTGCGGGTTGGGCGGTGCTTCGCCTTTGCGCAAAGCGACCCCTGAGTAATCTCGCCACACCACCACGCGCCAAATCAGGCGAATCCAAACGAACGCAATCGGGAACAGCGCCAGGTACAACACGAGGAAAAAAATCAAGGCAACCAGGGAATGAAACATAAAGCGCAGACAGGGTTCAATCAGCCATTGTGTTCAGCGCTGGCTTGTCGCCAACGCTCAACAAAAGAACCGAGAGCATAAAAGAAAACCCCCTTGGCAGCGCAAACCGCCCAGGGGGTTGACCGTCTATTCACTCAGGCTTGGTTTCGGGATGAAAGCCAAGCCTGGCGAACATCAGTGACCGGTCGCTGCACCCGCACCTTTGGGGATGCGGATGGATTCAACCATCTCTTGGATGTGCGCCGGCGGAGGTGCCGTCACTTTGTCAACCAAGAAGGCCACCACGAAGTTGACGATGGCGCCGATGGTACCAATGGCGTTGGGCTCAATGCCAAACCAGCCATTGTTGCCGCCAACCATGTCCACAAACTCGGTACCTTTGATGAAGAAGATGCCTTTGTGAGCGAACACATAGAACAAGGTGGTGAGCAAACCAGCCAACATACCAGCCATGGCGCCAGCACTGTTCATCTTCTTGGAGAAGATGCCCATCATGATGGCGGGGAACAGCGTCGAGGCGGCAATACCGAAGGCCAGGGCCACCGTACCTGCTGCGAAGCCTGGGGGGTTCAGACCCAGATAACCAGCAACCACGATTGACGCTGCCATGGCGATCTTACCGGTCAGCAGCTCACCCCTTTCGCTGATGTGCGCCTCTTCAGTGGCCGGCAAACCAGATGGCACCAGGTACTGGGTATCGTCTTTGAAATACTTGTTC
>JALRFN010000005.1 GCA_023268425.1 Burkholderiaceae bacterium
CCATGGTCGCTGTGGGCGCTGGCACTGAAGTCTGAGCAGCACATCCAGCTCGCCCAGCCCATGGCCGAGCTGATGATGTCCGCGTGGCAGACTTCAAGCTTTCCGCAGCCCCAGCGCCAATGGATATGGACTGCAGTACCACGCCACCCAGATAAGCTCAGGGATCGGGGCTTTAACCCAGCCCTTGAGTTGGCCAAAGCTTGCGTGCGGTTGGTTTCGCCGAGCAGGCACCAGCTGATCAGCGATCTGCTGCAGCGGCGCCACTGGGAAGTCGACCAACACACCCTGCCGCACGGCAAGCGCGAGCATGCGGTTCGCGGTGCGTTTGTACTTGGCGCGCGAACTCGCGTCGACCTGGGCCCGAATCCCGCGATTGTGATTGTTGACGACGTCATGACCACTGGCGCCACACTGCGCGCATGCGCCAATGCACTTCGCCTGGCCTACGATTGCCCTATTCAAGCCTTGGTGTTCGCCAAAACGCCGCTCGCAAACGGGTAGGATGCGAAGATGTTTCATCTGGTCTTGGTTCACCCCGAAATCCCGCCTAATACGGGCAATATCATCAGGCTTTGCGCCAACACAGGCGCACAGTTGCACTTGATTCACCCCTTGGGCTTTGACATGGATGACAAGCAACTGCGGCGCGCTGGCTTGGACTATCACGAATACGCGCATGTCCTGCAGCACGCGTCTTGGGCCGCATTCCTCGCGCAGTGCCCCAGTCCGCCTGAGCGGCGCTTTGCCATGACGACGCGCGCGACACAGCATGCGTTCGCACATCGCTTTGCCCCTGGCGATTGCTTCATTTTTGGTTCAGAAACACGCGGACTTGCGCAAGACCTTGTCAACAGCTTCCCCGACCAACAGCGTCTCAAGCTCCCCATGCTGGCCGGCCAGCGCAGCCTGAATTTGTCCAACGCGGCAGCGGTCATGACCTATGAAGCTTGGCGACAAATCGGGTTTGAGGGCGCTGCGCCCTCTCTGAGCTGACAGAGCAGAAAACACCTTCAACGACCTGAGTACGCGCGCATGTTTACCCCCAATCAAGCCGACGTTCGACGCTTTTTTTGCGCCGCATGGCGCAAACAAGTGCAACAACAGCCCATGGAAGCCATCGAGACCATTGCCGCGCAATGGGCACTTGAGCACCCCGAGTACCATGCACAGCTCGCCGACGAAGAAAAGGCACTTGAGCACACCGGCGAAACCAGCGAATCAAACGCCTTCTTGCACCTGTCGTTGCACCTGAGTCTGACCGAGCAATGCTCCATAGACCAACCCAAAGGCATTCGCGCTGCCATGGAAGCGCTCATTGAACGCCATGGCGACTTGCACGCCGCCCACCACGACGCCATGGAGTGCCTCGCCATGATGATCTGGGAAACCCAGCGTTCAGGCCGCCCTCCCGATGTGCAGACCTATCTGAGCGCTGTTCAACGCAAAGCCACGGCAGACTGAAGCCGAAAGCGCCACACAGCCGAGCACACTCGATCGACAGCCAAAAAAAAAATCGCCCGACGGCGATTTTTTTTTGAGGGAGCACCAGCAACCCCGTGGTTCAACGGAAGCGCTCCACAGGCTTGGTGAACACTTCACCCGGCAAAGAACCCAGGTCCTTGGCCATGGCCTTCATCTCAGCGTGAGTGAACTGCTTGGCGATACCGCCCATGATCGCGTTGTTGCGACCAACCAAGTCATTGCCCGTCACGGTGTAAGCCTTCAACGCGGCGTAGAGGTAATCGGGATGTTGCCCCGCAATTTTGGGGTAGCTGGGGTCCAAGGGCTTGCTGAAGTTGGCGCCGTGACAGGCCACACAGCCACCTTTGGTCAACAGGGCGGCCACCGCCTCCGGTGCAACTGCTGCAGCATCAGGCAATTGTGCACCGTTGCTTTGCGAGCCGTAGTAAGCGGCCAAATCCAGAATGTCTTGCTCAGTCAAAGAGCCCGCGATGCCGCGCATGGTCGGGTGCTTACGTTCGCCCTTGTGGTACTGGGTCAGCGCAGACTCAATGTACTTGGCCGATTGGCCCGTGATCATGGGCACTTTGTACACTTCGGGGAATGCATTTTGGTAGCCCGGAATGCCGTGACAACCAATGCACATGGCGGCTTTGTCCGCGCCGGCTTTGACGTTTCCTTCAGCGGCGATCGCACCGGCCGAAGCGGCCAGCCCGAGGGTCACCCCTGCGACAAAACGGGTGATGTAATTGCTGGAAGTTTGTCTCATGATGCTCTGGTGGGTTAGTCAAGTTTGATAAAAATCAAACGCATTATAGACACGCACCCGTGCCACACTCTCGACCCAAATCCGATCTTCACTTCAACACCAACCCAGACGACTCGCATGAAATTTCAAGGCTCAGACCAGTACGTTGCCACCCCCGACCTGATGTTGGCGGTGAACGCATCCATCGCCCTCAAACGCCCGCTGTTGATCAAAGGTGAGCCCGGGACCGGCAAGACCATGTTGGCCGAAGAAGTCGCGCAAGCCCTGAACCTGCCGCTGATTCAGTGGCACATCAAAAGCACGACCAAGGCCCAGCAAGGTCTTTACGAGTACGACGCAGTCAGCCGATTGCGCGACAGCCAACTGGGTGACGAACGGGTCAAAGACATCAACAACTACATCGTCAAAGGCGTGCTGTGGCAGGCCTTTGACGCTGACGAGCCCGTGGCCTTGTTGATCGACGAAATCGACAAGGCCGACATCGAGTTCCCCAACGACCTGCTGCGCGAACTCGACCGCATGGAGTTCCACGTCTACGAGACGCGGCAGACCGTCAGCGCCCGGCACCGGCCGCTGGTGGTGATCACCTCGAACAACGAGAAGGAGCTGCCCGACGCCTTCCTGCGCCGCTGCTTCTTCCACTACATCCGCTTTCCCGATGCCGAGA
>JALRFN010000221.1 GCA_023268425.1 Burkholderiaceae bacterium
GACCAACGGTCCCAGCGGCCAGCACGCAAATAGGCTTCGGCTTCGGTGATGCGGCGGGCGGTGGCCAGCAGCAGCGCGAAACCAAAGTCGGCCGTGGTCTCCGTCAGCACGTCTGGCGTGTTGGTGCACACCACGCCCCGCGCCCGGCAGGCCTGCACGTCGATGTTGTTGTAGCCCACCGCCATGTTGCACACCGCGCGCAACTGTGGGTTGGCGTCCAACAAGGCTGCATCGATGCGCTCGCTGCCCGTGGTCAAGACGCCCCAACAGCCGGCCAACTGTGCGCGCAGTGCTTCGGGACTGAAGACCTGGTCGGTCTCATTGGTGAGCAACTCAAAATGCTGCCCCAAACGCGACAAGACCTCATCAAAAATACGCCGAGCGACCAAGACACGGGGCTTCACGCTCAGACCTCCAACAATTCCACATCGAAATACAAGGTGGCGTTGGGTGGAATCACGCCACCAGCACCGTAGGCCCCATAGCCCAAATGCGGGGGAATCACCAGCCGACGACGCCCGCCGACCGCCATGCCTTGCACGCCCTCGTCCCAGCCACCAATCACTTGGCCTACGCCCAGCATGAACGCAAAAGGCTCGCCCCGATCGCGACTGGAGTCAAAAGGCTCGCCCACCGGCTCGCCATCCCAAAGCCATCCGGTGTAGTGCACGTGCACCAAGGCCCCCGCTTGTGCCGTGGCACCCTCGCCCACTTGGACATCTTCCCAACGCAGTCCGCTGTCGTTGCTGTTCATGTGTCTGCCTCAATCCAACCAAGTGGTGAAGTCGGAGACGGCCTCGCGCGGCGTCTCGAGCGTGTTGACTTTGTCGTTTTCGTCGGCATAACCCAAAGCCATGCCGCAGACCAACATTTCATTGTCACCAGCACCCAAAACCGGCAGGATCAGCTTGGAAAAGTGGTTCCACGCGGCCTGCGGGCAAGTGTGCAAGCCCAAGCCTCGGGCGGCCAGCATGAGGTTTTCCAAAAACATGCCGTAGTCCAACAAAGAGCCGCGTCCCATGATCTTGTCCACCGTGAACATCAAGCCCACGGGCGCGTCGAAAAAGCGGTAATTCTTTTGGTGTTGCGCGTGCATGGCGTCTTTGTCGCCTTTGCCAATGTCCAGCAAACCGTACAAAGCCCAGCCGTTTTGGCGACGGCGATCGATGAAGGGGCTGACCCACTCGGTGGGGTAATAGTCGTATTCCTCGCTGAATTGTTTGCCCAAGGACGGATCGGCGCGCATGGCGTCGTGCGCTGCACAGACGTCGTCACACAAGCGCTGTTTGGTCGCGCCTTGCAGCACATAAACCTTCCAGGGTTGGGTATTGGTTCCTGAAGGAGAACGCGCTGCGGCCTGCAGCAGCTCCTCCAAGGTGTCGCGGGACACGGCGTCGGCCTTGAAGCCGCGCATGGAGCGCCGGGTGTAAATGGCCGACATCACATCAGTGGCCGGTGCAAACAGTTGATCAGCGAGGTTCATCGCGCAGTCTCCAATAAGGTTCTCAAGTTCTCAGGCAAGGCCACGGGTTTGCGGCTGGCCTGATCCACATAAACATGAACAAAGTGTGCGCGGGCTGCGCACAAGTCTTCGCCCTCGGCAAACAGCCCCACTTCGTAGCGCACGCTGGTGCGCCCCATGTGTGCGACGCGCAAGCCCGATTGGACCAATTGCGGAAAGGCCAAAGACGAGAAGTAATGGCAGCCGCTGCTGACCACCAAACCCACGGTCTGCCCGCGGTGGATGTCCAACACCCCGCGCTCAATCAACCAGGCGTTGACGGCGGTGTCCAGCCAGCTGTAGTAAACGACGTTGTTGACGTGACCGTAGGCGTCGTTGTCCATCCAGCGCGTAGGGATGTCGCGAAACACGCGGTAGCTGCTGCGGGTGTCGGGCTGCACGCGCTCGGTGGGAGTTTGATTCATGGCCCGAGATTATGAAGCGTGGGGCACACGCGCCCTGTCGACCAAGCGTCGAGGGCACAAACGCCAACTGCGCATGGTCTTGGCGGTTTTTAGGACACCCGCTCTAAATTGCTGCAATGCAACAAAAACCACTTGCCAGACTCGGTGAAAACCCTATACTTCGTCCCTATGTTGCAACGCAGCAAAGCTTCTCAAAGCGCGTTACAACTCTTTTTAACCTTGATTGGAGAATGAATATGTTGACCGCTGACCAAATCGTTGCCGCCCAAAAAGCAAACATGGAAACCCTGTTTGGCTTGACCCAAAAAGCCTTCTCTGGCGTGGAAAAGCTGGTGGAATTGAACCTGCAAGCGTCCAAAGCAGCCCTGAGCGAAAGCGCTGAGCAAGCCCAAGCCCTGTTGTCCGCCAAAGACGCGCAAGAATTGATGGCTTTGCAAGCCGGCATGATGCAGCCCCTGGCCGAAAAAGCCATGGCTTACAGCCGCCACTTGTACGACATCGCCAACGGCGCTGCTGGCGAGTTCAGCAAAGCCGCTGAAGCCCAAGCTGCTGACGCACAGAAGAAATTCATGGACGTCGTGGACAACGCCGCCAAGAACGCTCCCGCCGGCAGCGAAACCGCTGTGGCCATGATGAAAAACGCTGTTGCTGCCGCCAACAACGCCGCTGAGTCGGTGCAAAAAGTGGTCAAGCAAGCCAGCGAAATGATGGAATCCAACGTCAACACCTTGGCTGCAACGGCCACCAGCGCTGCCAAAACCGCTGCCAAAAAGCGTTGATCTGAACCGAATTTTCTGGTTGTCTCCTCGGATCTCGCTCAAGTTCTGACTTGACAGATCCCTTTGCCCAGGCCCTCGCGGGACTGGGCATTTTTTTGTCTGCGCGAGACCCAAAGGGCTCAGGTCGACAAAAACCTCAAGACCTCTTGCGCGACGAGATCGGGCGCTTCGCGCTGCGGAAAGTGCCCAATGCCAGGCAGCACGCGACGCTCGTAACGGCCACTGAAATGGTGGGCTCGGTTGGCCGAGGTCGCCAGGGTGCTGACGCCATCGGCGTCACCATGCAAGACCAGAGTCGGCACATGAACCGTTGGCGCGGGCGTTAAGGCCGCGTCGTCTTCGGCATAGGCAGGGTCACCTGGCGCGTGACCCCAACGGTGCTGGTACGAGTGAAAGGTGATGGGCAACCAGTCGTCGTTGTCCCAAGCCGCTGACGTGGCGGCAAACTCGGCCTCGTCATACCACCCTGGCGGTGCCCAGGTTTGCCACATCTCTCGCGCAAAAGCCGCACGGTTGGCAGCAACCATGGCCTGCCCCCTTGGCGTGGCCATGAACCAGTGGTACCAATACCGACGTGCCTGCTCCATGCCGATCGCTTGCGAAGGGTCGTTGGTTCCATAGCCCGTCGACAACATGACCATGTGTGAAACCAAGTCGGGGACAAGCCCCACGGCGTTGGCCACGGCGCGCGCGCCCCAATCGTGGCCAACCACGACGGGCTGTTTGAGGCCAAGCGCCTCGACCAACTCGATCAAGTCGCGCCCCAAAGCCACCAGTTGCCCGGTGCGCGGCGTCTGCGCGCGCACAAAAGTGGTAGGAGCAAAACCGCGCAGTGCGGGCACGATGACGCGGTAACCTGCCGCAACCAAGTGCGGCACCACGCCGCGCCAAGTGCGCGGGCTGTCCGGCCAACCGTGCAGCAAGACGATGACCCGATTGGACTCGGGCTGGTGGTCGTCATAGCCCACGCGCAACACAGAAGTATCTACAAAGGGCACGGCTCACTCCCAGGCAAAGGTGTAGGAGCTCGCACTGTACGCGCCGCGCTCAGCCACAGCCTGACGCCCGGGCGCATCCATACACCCCAAACGGCCTTGCACTGCCCCCCCTTAGCGCCAAAAGCCTCGACAAAACGGCGGTGCTCATGCTGTAATTGACGTTTACGTAAACGTCAACCATTACCCACATTCGAACAGGAGATTTCATGGACATCGCAGGCAAGGTATTCATCGTCACGGGCGGCGCTTCAGGCTTGGGCGAGGGCACGGCACGCATGCTCGCCGGCGAAGGCGCGACCGTCGTCATCGCTGACATGCAAGAGGAAAAAGGCCAGGCTGTGGCCCGTGAGATCGGCGGCGCCTTCGTCAAATGCGACGTCAGCAGCGAAGCAGACGGCCAAGCCGTCGTCGATCAAGCGGTGTCCATGGGCAAATTGATGGGCCTGGTCAACTGCGCGGGCATTGCTCCGGCACAGAAAACCGTCGGCAAGAACGGCGCACACGACTTGGGCGTTTACACCAAAACCATCATGGTCAACTTGGTGGGCAGCTTCAACATGATCCGCCTGGCCGCCAATGCCATGTGCGCCAACGAGCCCGAAGCCACGGGCGAGCGTGGCGTGATGATCTCCACCGCCTCGGTGGCGGCCTATGACGGTCAAATCGGCCAAGCCGCCTACGCGGCGTCCAAAGGCGGCGTGGTGGGTATGACGCTGCCCATTGCCCGCGACCTGTCGCGCAACGGCATCCGCAACATGACCATCGCCCCTGGCATTTTCGGCACGCCCATGTTGTTTGGCATGCCCCAAGAGGTGCAAGACGCCTTGGCCGCCGGCGTGCCCTTCCCCAGCCGTTTGGGCACGCCGCAGGACTACGCCAAGCTGGTCAAACACATCATCGAAAACGACATGTTGAACGGCGAAGTCATCCGCTTGGATGGCGCCATCCGCTTGGCACCGAAATAAGTCATCGCGCTTTGCCAACTGGGGCGCCCAAGCCCCGGTTGGCCAGTGGCCTGCAGCGCAATCAGCGCACGGCTTGCTTGTCGCGCAACATGGCCTCGATCTGCGGCCAGACTTGGGTGGCGGCTTTTTCGCCTTCCAAGATCGCCAGCGACCGGTCGCTGAAGTCCGTCGCCGCAATGGCTGCGGTGTGCGGTTCGATCACGACGTCGGCTTGGCTGCGCTGGGCTTTGCTCAAAGCGTCGCCCATGATGGTGATGCTTTGCAACAAAATTTGCACGGTGCCGTCAACTTTGCTCCAGTGCGGCTTTTGGCCAATGTCCACAGCGATCACCACGTCTGCGCCCAAATCACGTGCCGCCAGCACCGGCACGGGCTCGGTCAAGCCACCGTCGACATATTCACGGCCATTGATTTTGACGGGCTGAAACACGCCCGGCACCGCGCTGGAGGCACGCACCGCTTGGCCTGCGTTGCCTTGCGAAAATAAAACCCGGCGGCCATTGGCCAAATCGGTCGCCACCGCACCAAAGCGACGCGGCAAACGCTCCATGGGCAAGTTGCGCAAACTGCTGTTGATGAAGTCTTGCAAGGCCTCACCCTTGAGCACGCCGCGATCGGGCAACACCCAATCCACCACCCGCTCCTCGTGCAGCCCCATGGCCACGCGTTGCAGGCTCAGCGCATCCAAGCCCGACGCGTACAAGGCCCCCACCACCGAGCCGGCGCTGGTGCCGACCACCACATCGACCTTGAGGCCGCGCGCCTCCAAGACCTTGATCACCCCGATGTGGGCGAAACCCCGCGCTGCGCCGCCCCCCAAAGCCAAGCCGATTTTCAGTGGTTTCGGTGGCGGGGGCGTGGGCAATGGGGGGGCGCCCCCCTCCCCGCTGGGCGGCGCAACCACCGAGCACGCGCTCAGCCATAAAAAAACCGCCGTGCTCAGCACACGGCGGCCCCAGACCCGCAGGTTTGAAGTCATTGATCTCTCGTCATACGTCAATGGCGACGGTGGAGCCCACGCGCTTGCGCAATTCAAACTTTTGAATCTTGCCGGTGCTGGTCTTGGGCAACTCGCCAAACTCCACCGCTTTGGGCACTTTGAAATTGGCCAAATGCGACTTGCAGTGTGCCACGATCTCGGCCGCAGACACCTCTGCGCCGGCCTTCAACTCGACAAATGCACAAGGCGTTTCACCCCACTTGGGATCAGGCTTGGCGACCACGGCTGCAGCCAGTACGGCGGGGTGACGATAGAGCACGTCCTCGACCTCGATGCTGGAAATGTTCTCGCCGCCGGAGATGATGATGTCTTTGCTGCGGTCTTTGATCTTGATGTAGCCATCGGGGTATTGCACCGCCAAATCGCCGCTGTGGAACCACCCGCCAGCCAGCGCCTCTTGCGTGGCCTTGGGGTTTTTCAAGTAGCCCTTCATGACGATGTTGCCCTTGAACATGATCTCGCCCATGGTTTCGCCGTCCCAGGGCACGGGCTGCATGGTCTCAGGATCCAACACACGCACGTCGCGCTCCAGGTGATAACGCACGCCTTGGCGGGCATTCAAACGCGCCCGCTCGCCGATGTCGGCCTGATCCCAGACCGCATGTTTGGCGCAAGCGGTTGCCGGACCATACACCTCGGTCAAACCGTAGGTGTGGGTCAGATCAAACCCCATGGCCTCCATGCCCTCGATCATGGACGCGGGGGGCGCCGCTCCGGCCACCATGGCTTTGACCCCAGAGGGCACGCCCACCTTCATCGCATCGGGCGCGTTGACCAGCATGCTTTGCACAATCGGGGCACCGCAATAGTGGGTCACGCCGTGTGCACGCATCAATTCAAAAATCAACTGCGCATCGACCTTGCGCAGGCACACATTGACCGCTGCGCGCGCGGCCAGCGTCCAGGGAAAGCACCAGCCGTTGCAGTGGAACATCGGCAGCGTCCAGAGGTAGACCGCATGCTTGGGCATGTCCCATTCCAAAATGTTGGAAATCGCATTGGTCGTCGCGCCACGGTGGTGATACACCACGCCCTTGGGATTGCCGGTCGTGCCGCTGGTATAGTTCAGCGCGATGGCGTCCCACTCGCTGGCCGGATATGCCCAAGCAAACTCAGGGTCACCCGTGGCCAACAATGCTTCGTAGGTCATGCTGCCAATCGACGCCGCAGGGCCATCAAACACCACGTCTTCAACGTCCACCACCGTCACCGGCGAGGTGGCCTGACGCAGCGCCAGCGCCTTGGCCATGACCGGGGCAAACTCCGCATCGACCAAGATGACCTTGGCTTCACCGTGATCCAACATGAAGGCAATCGCCTCAGGGTCCAAACGCGTGTTCAAGGCGTTCAAAACCGCACCCGCCATGGCCACGCCGAAATGCGCCTCGACCATGGGCGGGGTGTTGGGCAGCATCACCGCGACCGTGTCGTTTTTGCCCACCCCCAGCTGCTGCAAGGCGCTGCCGAGTTGGCGGCAGCGGCGATAGGTCTGAGACCAAGTTTGACGCAGCTCGCCATGCACGACCGCGAGTTGATCGGGGTAGACCAACGCGGCGCGCTCGATGAACGACAGCGGCGTCATCGCGGCGAAGTTGGCCTCAGTCATCGGCAGATCTTGGTCATAAATGCTGGTCATGGGTGCTCCTCGGATGGTTCAGGCGTGCCATTGCTGCACGCTCGCGTTTTGATCTGCGGCAATTTACCCCATCCAGCTGGACGGCGGCTGACACCTGCAGCGCCTGAACGGGCTGCAGGCCAGCGAGCAACTTCATAGACAATGCCGCCATGGCCATTCCTCAGAGCTTTTTGCAAGACCTGCTCTCCCGCGTCGACGTGGTTGACGTGGTGGGACGCTACGTGCAGCTCAAAAAAGGCGGCGCCAACTTCATGGGACTGTGCCCCTTCCATGGTGAAAAGTCGCCTTCCTTCAGCGTCAGTCCGACCAAACAATTCTACCACTGCTTCGGCTGCGGGCGCAGCGGTGATGCCATTCGCTTTTTGATCGAACACACGGGCATGAGCTTCATTGAAGCGGTCAAAGAGCTGGCACAGGAAGTCGGCATGACCGTACCGGAGGACGAACGCAGCCCCGAAGACCGCGCCCGCGCCGCGCAAATGCGCGAACGCCAAAGCTCGTTGACGGAGGTGCTGGCGCAAGCCGCAGCGGCCTACCAAAAAGCCCTGAAGACCAACACCAATGCCATCGCCTACTTGAAAAAACGTGGTCTCACCGGTCAGGTCGCCAAACGCTTCGGCCTCGGTTATGCGCCTGCGGGTTGGCGCCATTTGGCCGGCGTGTTCCCGGACTACCAAGACAGCAAACTCGCGGAGTGCGGGCTGGTGATTGCAGACACCCCGCAAGACGGCAGCGAAGGCAAGCGCTACGACCGCTTTCGCGACCGCATCATGTTTCCAATCAGGAACATCAAAGGCGAACACATCGGTTTTGGCGGACGGGTGCTGGAACAAGGCGAGCCCAAGTACCTGAACTCGCCTGAAACCCCGGTCTTTCACAAAGGTCACGAACTCTACGGTCTGTTTGAAGGCCGCAAGGCGATTCAAGACAACGGTTACGCACTGGTCGTCGAGGGTTACATGGACGTGGTGGCCCTCGCGCAAATGGGTGTCGGTCAGGCCGTGGCAACGCTGGGAACCGCATGCACCCCAGAGCACGTGCGCAAGTTGCTGCGCTTCACCGACACGGTGGTGTTTGCTTTTGACGGCGACAGCGCTGGACGCCGCGCTGCACGCAAAGCCATGGACGCCGCCCTGCCCTTGGCCACCGACACGCGCACCTTCAAGTTTTTGTTTCTACCGAGCGAACACGACCCCGATAGTTTTGTGCGTCAAGAAGGTGTACCGGCTTTCGAAGCGGCGGTACAAAACGCCATGCCCTTGAGCCAATTCATTCAAGAATCGGCGTGTGCCGAGCAAGACCTAGACACCTTGGAAGGCCGCGCCCACGCCTTGGCGACAGCCCGACCACTGTGGTCCGCATTGCCCGATGGGGTGTTCAAACAAGCACTGCTGGGCCAATTGGCGCAACGCACGCGCATGGCCAGCAACGACTTGAGTGCGCTGTGGGCTCAAACACCCGCTGAACCGCCGACGCGCTCGGCCAGCGCCGCCTCGGCCAGTGGCACCGTGGGTGGCGGGCCTGGTCCCAACCATTGGCCCAACAAGCGCTCCAGCGCTCGCCGCGCTGTTGATCCGCAGGCCTTTGGGCGCGCGCCGCCGCCCCGCAGGGCTCGCGGCGCGGTACTCAGCCGCGCGGACTGGTTGGCGCGGTGGTTGTTGGTCAGGGCAGATTGCTGGGGGCGTCTGACCGCGGATGACCAGCAACTGCTGACGCACCTGCCTGCGCCTCACGGCCAGTTGTTCAGTTGGCTCGAGGGCCAATGGCATGATCGAGGGGCCCAACCTTGGGCCGCGCTCAGCTTGGCCTTGGATAAAACGCCGTGGGGCGAGTGGGCCCGCGTGCTGGTGGGCACTGAGGTTGACGCCAAGCTGAGCGCCAGCGACATCGAGGACGAAATCGAACAACTGCTGCTGCGTTTGCGCATCGATCACCTGGAGCAAACTCAAACCGAGTTGATCGCGCAAGCCGCGCAAGATCCACAGGCGCTGCAACGCTGGCGCCAATATGACCAGCAACTCAAGCAGCTCAAGGCGCGCGCGGCCACCTCCATCAAATCGGACTGAATGCCGGCAGTTCGCCCCGAGGTTTTTGCGGCCACCGGTATAATCCACAATTCGCACCAGCGCGACAGCAGCACCTCCGGCACGGCAAGCCACGCAAAAACGCTAGGCCTCCCAGGCCAGCCAAGCACCGCAAGGACTGCACACCAAATGTTC
This sequence comes from Burkholderiaceae bacterium, assembly GCA_023268425.1. Lineage (GTDB taxonomy): Bacteria > Pseudomonadota > Gammaproteobacteria > Burkholderiales > Burkholderiaceae_C > RS62. The sequence goes on from JALRFN010000221.1 coordinate 9,524, forward strand.
GCCCGGCCCTGGTGTTTCACGATTTCGCCCTCAATTCCGTTTGCACGACCGTGGTTGCGCAAAGGGCTTGTTGTGCCGCGTCGTTTCGAATTTCACCCACCTCCATGAGGGATTGCCATGCCAGCCAAAAAAGCCGCGGCGCCTGCGGCCAAAAAAGCCGCCGCCAAAAAGTCCACCAAGGCCACGACGCCTGAAGAAGCCTTGATCGACAGCGAAGAGACCAGCAGCAAGACGCCGGCCAAAAAGGCTGCAGCCAAGAAAGCCCCGGCCAAGAAGGCCGCGGCGAAAAAAGCCCCTGCCAAAAAGGTGGGCAAAAACAAATTCGAAGAAGACGAAGACGATTTCAACGACGACTTCGACGCCGACAACGACAGCGATGGCGACGATGAGCCAGTCGAAGAGGAAAAAGTAGAAGAGACCGCAGCACCGGTTGAAAAGGTCAAGCCGCTGCGCATGAAGATCAGCAAGTCCAAAGAACGGGCGCTGATGAAAGAGTTTGGTCTGGACGAGACGGTGCTGTCTGACGAGGAAGCCCAAACCCGCCGCACCCAGCTCAAAAACCTGATCAAACTGGGCCGCACGCGCGGTTACCTGACGCACGGCGAGATCAACGACCACCTGCCCGACAAGCTGGTCAACGAAGAAACCCTGAAAGTGGTGGTCTCGCTGTTGTCCGACATGGGCGTGTCGGTGTACGAACAAACACCCGACGCCGAAACCCTGCTGCTGAACAACACCAGCGGCACCGCCGCGACCGAAGAAGAAGCCGAAGAAGAGGCCGAAGCCGCCATTTCGACCATGGACAGCGAATTCGGCCGCACCACCGACCCGGTGCGCATGTACATGCGCGAAATGGGCACTGTGGAGTTGCTGACGCGTGAGGGCGAAATCGAAATCGCCAAGCGCATCGAAGACGGGCTGAACCAGGTGAAGTACCACATGGTTCATTTTCCGCCGACCGTGGAAGAACTGGTCAAGGTCGCAGAAAACGTGCTTGCCGGCGAG
>JALRFN010000094.1 GCA_023268425.1 Burkholderiaceae bacterium
ACCCATGCCCGGCATGGCGATCAACATCTTGCCTGTGAAATCCGAGGAAACCTGCTTCATACCTTTAGGATGTGGTGCGCCCACGCCACGTTCAAGGGGCGGGACACGCGATCCTCGCCACAACGTGACTTTGCGTTTGCCTTGAAATACGACTTGCCGATTCGCCAAGTGGTGGCCAAGGCCGACGGCAGCGGCGACTACGACACCCGCGCTTGGCAAGAATGGTATGCCGACAAGCACGGCGTGGTCTGCGTGAACTCTGGCCCCTTGGATGGCTTGTCGCGTGAGGCTGCGGTGGACCAGGTTGCGGCGCTGGTCGGTGCGCAAGGCTTGGGCGAAAAGCAAACCACCTGGCGTTTGCGTGACTGGGGCATCAGCCGCCAGCGCTATTGGGGCACGCCCATCCCCATCATCCACTGCGACGACTGCGGCCCGGTCCCGGTGCCGGAAAAAGACCTGCCCGTGGTCTTGCCGCAAGACTTGGTGCCCGATGGCTCAGGCAACCCGCTGAACAAGTGCGAAGGCTTTTTGAAGGTCGACTGCCCTTGTTGCAGCAAACCAGCGCGCCGCGAGACCGACACCATGGACACCTTTGTGGACTCGTCTTGGTATTTCATGCGCTATTGCGACCCGACCAAAACCGACGCCATGGTCGGCGAGGGCGCGGCGTACTGGATGTCCGGTCAAGGCGCCGCCAACAGCTTCAAAGGCATGGACCAGTACATTGGCGGCATCGAGCACGCCATCCTGCACCTGCTGTATGCCCGCTTTTGGACCAAGGTCATGCGCGACATGGGCTTGGTGCAGGTCAACGAGCCCTTCACGAAACTGCTCACACAGGGCATGGTGCTCAACCACATCTACAGCCGCCGCAGCAGCAAAGGCGGCAAAGACTATTTCTGGCCGCACGATGTGGAGCATGTGCTGGACGACAGTGGCAAGATCATCGGCGCTCAGCTCAAAAACGAAGCCGACAGTGGCGATGGCCGCTTGCCCGTGGGCACGCCCATTGACTACGAGGGCGTGGGCACCATGTCCAAGTCGAAAAACAATGGCATCGATCCCCAAGACCTGATCGACCGCTACGGCGCTGACACGGCTCGCCTCTACACCATGTTCACCGCACCACCGGAAGCCACCTTGGAGTGGAACGACTCGGCCGTTGAGGGGAGCCACCGCTTTTTGCGCCGGGTTTGGAACTTCGCGTTCAAACACCACGCCGCTTGCCAAACGCCGCAAGCCCTGGCTGGCGTCGACCTGCGTGCCGAAGCCAAAGCCCTGCGCCGCGAGATGCACCTGGTGCTGCGCCAAGTGAGCTACGACTATGAGCGCATGCAATACAACACCGTGGTCTCTGGCTGCATGAAGGCCTTGAACGCCCTGGAAAACCACGCTTTCGATGGCAGCGCAGGCGACACCGCCGTGCTGCAAGAAGGCTTGTCCTTGTTGACGCGCATGCTCTACCCCGCCTGTCCGCACACGGCCGACCAAATTTGGCAGTCTCTGTGTTTTGCGCAGCAACACGGTGACTTGCTCGACGCGCCCTGGCCTGAAGTCGACGAGAACGCCTTGGTGCAAGATGAAGTCGAGCTGGTCTTGCAAATCAACGGCAAGCTCCGTGGCAGCGTGGTCGTGCCTGCCAGCGCCGACAAAGCCAGCATCGAGGCAGCGGCCTTGGCCTCGGAAGCCTTTGCCAAACACAGCGAAGGCAAAGCCGCCAAAAAAGTCATCGTCGTCCCTGGCCGTTTGGTCAACGTGGTGGTCTGATGCAGCGCCGCGCCGTTTTACTCAGTCTGGGCGCCAGCGCGTTGAGCGCCTGTGGTTTTCGACTGCGTGGCAGCGTGCGCATGCCCAACTACCCGCTGCTGGTGCGCGGCGCTGCCAACGCCACCACACTGGCCTTGATCGCGCGCTTGCGCGAAGGGGGCGTGCAGGTTTGGCTCAGCGGCGACCCCAAGGCGCCTGAGTCGGTACAGCATGTCTTGGTGGTTCAACATGACCGCCGCATCCGCACGGTACAGGGCGCCAACAACAGTGGCTTGGTGCGCGAGTTGTTGCTCAAGATCGAATTCCGCTGGAGCCTGGTCGATGCCCAAGACGTGGAGTTGATCGCACCGCAAGACATGCGCGAAGAACAAGACATGAGCTACAACGAAACCGCCGCTTTGGGCAAAAGCGAAGAGGAAGCCGCCTTGTTCGAATCCATGCAAACGCGCGTGGTCCAGGCCACCATCTCGCGCCTGTCCAACCTGGGGCGCTGACGCGACGCCATGCAACTGGCCCCTGCACAGTTGGACGCGCACCTGAGCAAAGGCTTGCGCACGCTCTACACCGTCCACGGGGACGAGCCCTTGTTGGTGCAAGAGGCTTGCGACGCCATCCGCGCCAGCGCGCGCGCCCAGGGTCACAGCGAACGCACCGTGTTCACCGCGCAAGGGGCGCACTTTGACTGGAGCGCCGTCCTGGCCGGCGGGGCCTCAGCCAGTTTGTTTGCCGACAAACAAATTCTGGAGCTGCGCGTGCCCAGCGGCAAACCGGGCAAAGACGGCTCCCAAGCCATCCAAACTTTGGCTGAACGCGCCTCGCAAGACGACAGCACGCTGACCCTGATCGTCTTGCCGCGCCTCGATGCGGCCACCAGCAAAGGCGCTTGGTTTGCGGCCCTGGGCCAGTATGGCGTGACCATCAAGGTGGACGCTGTGGGCCGCCAAGCCCTGCCGCAATGGATTGCCCAACGCCTCGCCGCACAAGGGCAACACGTAGCAGAAGGGGAGGAAGGCCAGCACAGCCTGCAGTTTTTTGCCGATCGCGTCGAAGGCAATCTGTTGGCCGCGCACCAAGAAATCCAAAAGCTCGCGCTGCTGCACCCACCCGGCGTACTCAGCTTGGCCGACATCGAATCGGCCGTGCTCAACGTCGCGCGCTATGACCCCTTTGCACTCGCGCAAACGGTCTTGGCCGGTCAGGTCGAGCGCGTGGTGCGCATGCTCGATGGCCTGCAGGCCGAAGGCACAGCCGCCGTGCTGGTGCACTTTGCCTTGAGTGAAGACATCCGTGCGCTGGCCCGTGTGCGCGAAGCGCTGGACGAAGGCACGCCCTTGCCCATGGCCTTGCGCGCCCAGCGTGTCTGGGGACCGCGTGAAAAACTGATGGAGCGGGTGCTGCCCCAACTGCGCGCCCCAACCCTGGCGCAATGGCTGCGCCACGCGCACACGGTAGACGGCATCGTCAAGGGCTTGAAGGCCGAGGGCTGGCCGCAAGACCCCTGGCAAGCCTTGCTGCGTTTGGCGGTGATGGTGGCGCGCGCTTGCGCGCCGCAGCGGCGCGCTTAAAACGCCTCTTGCACAGGCGACACCGCGCCAAGCGGGCTCGTCCTAGCATGGCTTTTCTTCAAGCGCCCACGGTTGTTTCCCATGATCACCCTCTACACCGCCGCCACGCCCAACGGCCACAAAATCTCGATTGCACTGGAAGAGTTGGGCCTCCCTTATCAACTGCATGTGCTGGACCTCAGTGCGGGCGAACAAAAGCGACCTGAATTCTTGGCGCTGTGTCCCAATGGTCGGATTCCGGCCATCGTTGACCACGAGGCCAATGATTTCGCGGTCTTCGAGTCGGGCGCCATCTTGATTTATCTGGCCGAGAAAACGGGGCAACTGATGCCCACCGACGCCTCGGGCCGCAGCCGGGTCATGCAATGGCTGATGTTCCAAATGGGTGGCATTGGCCCGATGATGGGTCAGGCCAATGTGTTTTTCCGCTACTTCCCCGAGAAAATCCCGGCCGCCATTGACCGTTATCAAGGGGAGTGCCGGCGCTTGTTTGGGGTCTTGGACGCGCATTTGGCCAAGCACGAATACCTGGCCGGCGATTACTCGATTGCCGACATCGCGAATTGGGCATGGGTGCGCACCCACCGCTGGAGCGGCGTCAGCCTGGACGGTTTGGACCACCTCAAACGCTGGCGTGACGCCATTCGCGACCGGCCCGCTGTACAACGCGGCATTGAACAGCCACCATCCAAAGTCGACCTGACCCGCGATGGTGATGCAGGCGCAGCGCGCTTCGCGCAAGACGCACGCAAGATGGTGGAAACCGGACAATCCAAGGAGACTTGACATGAAGCTCTACACCGCGCCGCGTGCGCCCAACCCCAAACGCGTGCACATGTTCATCGCCGAAAAGGGCATCAGCGACATCGCTTTTGAAGCGCTGGACCTCAACGCCCAGCAGCACAAGGCTGACGACTACGTGGCCAAAAGCCCGCTGTCGCGGGTGCCCACACTGGCGCTGGACGATGGTCGCCACTTGACCGAAAGCCGGGCCATTTGCACCTATTTGGAAGGCGTGTACCCCGACCCCAATTTGATGGGTGTCGACGCCACCGAACGCGCATTCATTGAAATGCACGACCGCTTGGTCGAGTGGTACGTGATGCTGCCCACCGCACAGTGGATACGCCACAGCCACCCTGGCTTGGCCGCTTTAGAAAACCCCCAATTCCCCGAGCACGGTGCCGCCCAAGGCGAGCGACGCAAAGCCGGTCTGGATTGGTTAGAGCAACAACTCAGCACCCACGACTGGGTCGCGGGTGGACGTTTCAGCATCGCCGACATCACCGCTTATTGCACCATCGAGTTCTCGCGCTTGATGAAGTTCAAACCCGCTGACGCCGGCTACCCACACATCCAAGCCTGGCGTGACCGGGTCAGCGAACGCCCCAGCGCCAGCGCGGGCGACCGCATCGACTGAAGCGGACACAAACACCCAGCGCCGCCAAGGGCCATGCGCGC
>JALRFN010000161.1 GCA_023268425.1 Burkholderiaceae bacterium
CTGACCGACATCATGGGCGATGTGGACTTCAAAGTGTTCAGCACACCTGCCACCACCCCCGGTGGTCGTGTGGTGGCCTTGCGCATACCCGGTGGCTCCGAGATCAGCCGCGGCGAGATCGATGGCTACACCGAATTCGTCAAGATCTATGGTGCCAAAGGATTGGCCTGGATCAAGGTCAATGAAGTGGCCAAAGGTCGTGACGGTTTGCAAAGCCCCATCGTCAAGAACTTGCATGATGCGGCGATCGCAGAAATTTTGGCGCGCACGGGCGCACAGAACGGCGACATCATCTTCTTCGGTGCGGACAAAGCGCGCATCGTCAACGACGCACTGGGTGCACTGCGCATCAAGATCGGGCTGAGCGATCTGGCCAAAGCCAATGGCTTGTTCGAAGACCGTTGGGCGCCGATGTGGGTGGTGGACTTCCCGATGTTCGAGTACGACGACGAAGAGAACCGTTGGAACGCCGTGCACCACCCCTTCACCGCACCCAAAGATGGCCACGAAGACTACATGGTCACAGACCCGGGCAAGTGCTTGTCCAAGGGTTACGACATGGTGCTCAATGGCTGGGAGATCGGTGGCGGCTCCGTGCGTATCCACCGTGCCGATGTGCAGCAAAAGGCATTTGACGCCTTGCACATCGATGCCGAGCAAGCGCGCGAAAAGTTTGGCTTCTTGTTGGACGCCCTGCAATACGGTGCGCCGCCGCACGGGGGCTTGGCCTTTGGCTTGGACCGCATCGTGACCTTGATGACGGGCGCCGAGTCAATCCGCGACGTGATTGCATTCCCCAAGACGCAGCGCGCCCAGTGTTTGCTCACCGAAGCGCCTTCGGCCGTGGACGAGAAGCAGTTGCGCGAATTGCACATCCGTTTGCGCAACCCGCTGCCCCAGGGCGCTTAAGCGACAAGCGTTCGCCAGCGGGCGCTCGTGCCTCAGCGCTTGCGCTGGCTGACCGTGCTGCGCTTGGCGCCTGAGGCCTGGTGGGGTCTCAGCGCCGTGGCCAAACGTTTGACCGTTTCGGTGACGATGTTGCTGCTTTGCGTGGGGCGGCGCACCAAGGCGATGTCGCGTTTGGGCGCCGGGGTGGCCAGTGGTCTGGCGATGACGTCACTGCCTTGCAGCAGCCTGCTTTGGATGGCCATTTCCGGCAATAGCGCCACGCCCAAGCCAGCCTCGACCATTTGTACCAAGGTGGCGACGCTGGTGGCTTCGATTTCGGAGGTCGTCAGTGCGCGGCCGCGTTGCGCGCGCTCGCAGGCTTGAAGCGTGTGCTCGCTCAGGCAATGGCCTTCGCTCAGCAGCAGCAGGCGCTGTGTGTCCAGCTTGTTGAGTTGGGGCTTTTCCAGCTTGGCGTAAGCGTCCTCTGCGCTCGCCACCAGCCACAGCTCCTCGCTGAACAAGGTTTCGGTGTGCAGGCGACCCACGTCCATGGGCAGGGCCAGAATCGCCAAATCAAGCTCCCCTCGGTCGACTTGCTGCAACAGTGTGTGGGTAGGTTCTTCTCGCAAGATCACGCGCAACTTGGGCATGCTTTGACGCAGGTCACGCAAGAGCTTGGGCAGCAAAAACGGGGCAATGGTCGGGATCGCGCCGAGGTGAAGCACGCCCTGCGTTGGGTCTTGCTCGGTTTGGCAGCGCGTCACCAGGTCTTGGCCATCGCTGAGCAAACGGTAGGCCATGTCGGCCACGGATTCGCCCAGGGTGGTGAAGCGCACGTTTTGTCGGTCGCGCTCGACCAGCGTGACGCCTAAGGTCGACTCCAGCTCTTTGAGGCCACCCGAGAGCGTGGATTGGGTGACGAAGCAGCGTTCCGCAGCGCGCGTGAAATTCAAGGTTTCGCGCAGCGTCACGAGGTAATAAAGCTGCTTGAATGACAGGTTGGCGGCAGAGCGCAATGCAGCGGGCATGGCTTTTCCCTTTCAACGTGTTCTGGTGTTGGATTAAACCATGTGCCCCAGTGTCCAGACCCGTCAGCCCTCTGGGGGGTACGGCTTTTCGCTATGCTGCGCATAAACAAGGCGCGCACATGTCAGCAGGCTACAAAATTGCAGAATCGGTGTTGGTGGTGATCCATGCGGGGCCAGCGCATGTCTTGGTGATGCGTCGCACGGACATGGGCACCTGGCAGTCGGTCACGGGCAGCAAGGCGCACCCAGACGAGGCCTTCGCCGACACCGCTGCGCGCGAGGTGAAGGAGGAAACCGGCTTGGACGTTCACGCGCCTGGTGCCGTGTTGAGCGACTGCGCTTGGGAAAACCATTACCCCATTTACCCCAGCTTTGTGCACCGCTACGCGCCGGGCACCACACACAACAGCGAGCGGGTGTTTGCCCTTCGCTTGGTCCAAGTGCCCAAGGTGGTCTTGAATCCGCGTGAGCACACCGATTACCGTTGGCTGCCTTGGGTGCAAGCTTGTGAGCAGGTGTATTCGCCGTCCAACGCGTGGGCCATTGCGCGATTGTTCGACGCGGAGGCACGCGCATGAGTCCCGATCAGGCGCCATGTCGCGTGGCCACCTACAACATCCACAAAGGCGTGCAAGGCTTGGGGCCACTCAAGCGACTGGAGATTCACAACCTGCGCCATGCGGTGACGCTGTTGGATGCCGACATCGTGTGTTTGCAAGAGGTGCGTTTGGTGCATCGCCGCTTGGCCAAGCGATGGCCGCATTGGCCTGCCAGCGATCAAGCCCTGGCCTTGTGCCCACCTGGCTTTCACAGCGTGTACCGCAGCAACGCCATCACGCGCCACGGCGAACATGGCAATGCCGTACTGTCGCGATGGCCCGTGCTACAGGTGCAGCACCAAGACGTGTCGGACCACCGATTTGAACAACGCGGCTTGCTGCATGTGGTCTTGGCGGCGCCGTGGGGGGCGATGCACGTCATCGTCGTGCATTTGGGCTTGAGCGCGGCCACGCGCCAGCGGCAAGTGCAGCGCTTGCGGGTGTTTGTCGAGCGCCATGTGCCCAAAGACGCGCCCTTGTTGGTGGCGGGCGATTTCAACGATTGGCGAGGGCAGTTGCACGCGCCCATGGCCCGTGCAGGCTTGGTCGGCCCGGCGTGGTGGCCCAAAACCTTTCCGGCGCGATTGCCGGTGTGGTCACTGGACCGCATTTATGCGCGCAGCGCTGAGGTGCGCAGCGTCTCGGTGCCCAAAGGGGCGGTTTGGGCGAATTGGTCAGACCACCGACCGTTGGTGGCGCAGGTCGAACTGGCGGGTGCGGCCTTGAGCAAGGTTCAGGA
>JALRFN010000220.1 GCA_023268425.1 Burkholderiaceae bacterium
GGCGTGTTTGTGATGGCGCGTTTGGCGCAGCACTCGGAGTTCACCGTCTTGCGCATGGGCGGCTTGGGCCCCACTCGCGCGCTCAGGGCCCTGCTCTCTGTCGGTCTGCTGCTGGCGGCTTTGACCTTTGTCTTGGGTGACTACCTGGTGCCCACCATGGAGAAGCAACAAGCCCTGCTCAAAGCACAGTTCTCCGGCAGCATCAGCACGGGACGCACGGGCGCTTGGTTGCGCGAACGCAAGGCGCAAAGCACGGTTTCCATCAATGTGCGGGCCTTGAGTGCGGGCGGCCAAGCCGAAGGCCTGCGCATCTTTGAATTCGACCACAACGGCACCCTGCGTCGCGAGTTGCAAGCGCGCGCGGCGGATGTGAGCAAAGCCGAGCAATGGCGCTTACAAGACGCCACGGTCTACGACTACCCTGCAGCCAATGAGGCAGCGAACAACAAACGCATAGCCGTGCAAAAGCACGCGCACTTCAACTGGCCAACCACCGTCAACGCCAGCATGATTTCGGCTGAGCTGCTGAAGAACAACCGCATGAGCACGCTCAACCTCTACCAATACGTGCAGCACCTGCAAGCCAATGACCAAAACGCCCAGCGCTTTGAAATCGAATTTTGGCGAAAGGTGTTTTATCCCCTGAGCTGCATTGTCATGGTGGTCTTGGTGCTGCCCTTTGGCTATTTGCACTTCCGAGGCGGCGGCATTGCCGGATACGTCTTTTTGGGCGTCATGACAGGCATCAGTTTTTACCTGCTGAACAACCTGTTTGGCTTCATTGGCAACCTCAATGGTTGGGTGCCCTGGCTGGCCGCAGCCTCTCCCAGTTTGCTGTACAGCGCCCTGTCGCTCAGCGCCTTTGGCTGGATGGTGGCCCGCCGATGAGCCAAGCCACCATCATCCTCGCCCACGGCTCGCGCGACCCCGTCTGGCGCCATAACGTCGAAGCCATGGCGGCACAACTGCAGGCCGCTGCGCCCGAGCAAACAGTGGCCTGCGCCTATTTGGAGTTGTGCTCGCCCACGCTAGACGAAGCCGCCCAGACCTTGGTCACGCAAGGCGTGACACGGGCGCGGGTCTTGCCTTTGTTTTTTGGCATCGGCAAACACGCCAGTGAAGACATCCCGCAGCGGCTGGAGGCCTTGCGCCAAAACCACCCCAACTTGCACGTCGAATTGCTGCCGGCTGCAGGCGACAACGAAGGCGTCAGAGCCGCCGTGGTGGAACTGGCGCTGCGGCCATAATGCGTTCATTCGCAGCTCATTTTTAGAAGCCCGTGAACCTCCACCAGTTCAAATTCGTGCAAGAGGCGGTGCGCCGCAACCTCAACCTGACCGAAACCGCGAAGGCACTGCACACCTCACAGCCGGGCGTGTCCAAGGCCATCATTGAACTGGAGGATGAGCTGGGGGTAGAGATTTTTGCCCGCCACGGTAAGCGCATCAAACGCATCACCGAGCCGGGGCAAGAGGTCTTGCGCAGCATTGAAATCATCATGCGCGAGATCCAAAACCTCAAACGCGTGGGCCAACAGTACGCACACAACGACAGCGGCACGGTCTCCATCGCCACCACCCACACCCAGGCGCGCTACGTCTTGCCGCTGCCGGTGAGCAAACTGCGCGAGCAATACCCCAAGGTCAACGTCAGCCTGCACCAAGGCTCACCCCACCAAGTCGCCAAAATGTTGATGGACGACGTGGCGGACATCGGCATCGCCACCGAAAGCCTGGCCGACTACGAAGACCTGATCTCGCTGCCTTGCTATGAATGGCAGCACGTCATCGTCATGCCCCAAGGCCACCCGCTGCTGGACTTGGATCGCATCCGATTGCAAGACCTGGCCGAGCACCCACTGGTGACCTACCACCCCAGCTTCACCGGGCGCACCCGCATCGACATGGCCTTTGCCTCGCAGGGCCTCAAACCCAACATCGCACTCGAAGCCATTGACTCCGACGTGATCAAAACCTACGTCAAATTGGGCATGGGCGTTGGCATCGTGGCGCAAATGGCCGTTGAAGGTGATGCGCAAGACATCGATCTGGCGGTGCGCCCTGCGGGCCAATTGTTTGGCACCAACATCGCGCGGGTGGCCTTCAAGCGCGGCGCTTACATGCGCGAAGTGGTCTTGCGTTTGGCTGAACTGCTCAGCGACCGCCTGAGCAAAGACCTGATTCGCAAAGCCATGAACAACGTGGGTGAAAATTACGGGCTATGAACCAGCCCACAGAACACACCCCATCCGTCCCCAGCCGGCTGCCCAACGTGGGCACCACCATCTTCACCGTGATGTCCGCCCTAGCTGCCGAGCATCAAGCGGTCAACCTGGGCCAAGGCTTCCCGGACTTCGCAGGCGACCCAGCCTTACCGCAAGCCGTCTTTGAAGCCATGAGCCAAGGGCTGAACCAATACCCGCCCATGGCCGGTGTCCCCGCGCTGCGCGAGGCCATCTCGACCAAGATCGAACGCCTGTACGGTCGCCGTTACGACGCAACCACGGAGATCACCGTCACCGCGGGCGCCACGCAAGCCATCTTGACTGCCATCTTGAGCATCGTGCACCCTGGCGACGAAGTCATCATCTTGGAGCCTTGCTACGACAGCTACGTGCCCAACATCGAACTGGCGGGTGGCGTGGTGGTGCGCGTGCCCTTGACGCCTGGCAGCTTTCGGCCCGACTTTGGCTTGATCGCCCAAGCCATCACGCCCAAGACCCGCGCCATCATCATCAACACGCCGCACAACCCCAGCGCGACGATTTGGCGCGAAGCCGAAATGTTGGCCTTGCAAGACCTGCTGGACGGCACCGACATCCTGGTCATCAGCGACGAGGTCTACGAACACA
>JALRFN010000256.1 GCA_023268425.1 Burkholderiaceae bacterium
ACACCTACCGCGCCAGCGGCGCGGGTGGTCAGCACATCAACAAACCCGACTCGGCCGTTCGTTTGACGCACATCCCCACGGGCATCGTGGTGCAGTGTCAAGACGGGCGCAGCCAACACAGCAACCGCGATGTGGCGTGGAAACGCCTGCGTGCCAAATTGTTTGACCTCGAAATGCGCAAGCGCATGGAGGCGCAGCAAACGCTTGAAGACGGCAAGACCGACGTGGGTTGGGGTCACCAGATCCGCTCCTACGTGCTGGACAACAGCCGCATCAAGGACTTGCGCACCAACGTCGAGGTGTCCGCCACGCAAAAGGTGTTGGACGGCGATTTGGACATGTTCATCGAAGCATCGCTCAAACAAGGGGTTTAAACCATGCGTTTTGACCAAGAAGGCGCGGCCACGCGCCTGGTGCGCCGCGCCGATTACGCGGCACCAGCTTATTTCATTGACACGGTCAATTTGACGTTCGACTTGGACCCCGACAAGACCCGCGTGCTCAACCGCATGCATGTGCGTCGCAACCCCGAAGCAGAGGCACAAGCCCTGCGCCTGGATGGCGAGGAATTGAACCTGGCCCGGGTGATGGTCAACGGCAAGGGCTGCAGCTTCCGCATGGACGGCGACCAGCTGGTCTTGGACAACCTGCCCGAAGCCTTTGATCTGGAAATCTTCACCACCTGCGCACCCAGCAAAAACACCCAGCTGATGGGTTTGTTTGTCAGCGAAAAGACCTTCTTCACGCAGTGTGAGGCCGAGGGCTTTCGCCGCATCACCTACTTCCTCGACCGTCCCGACGTGATGTCGGTGTACACGGTCACGCTGCGCGCCAACCAAGCGGCGTACCCGGTGTTGCTGTCCAACGGCAACCTGACCGACAGCGGCCCGCTGGACGACGGGCGCCACTTCGCGACCTGGCACGACCCGCACCGCAAGCCTTGTTATCTGTTCGCGCTGGTCGCGGGCAACTTGGTGTGCCGCGAGCAGCGTGTGCGCGCCGCCAGCGGCAGCGACCACCTGTTGCAGGTCTACGTGCGCGCTGGCGACCTCGACAAGACCGAGCACGCCATGCAATCGCTGATGGCCTCGATCGCCTGGGACGAGGCACGCTTCCAACTGCCGCTGGATTTGGAACGCTTCATGATTGTCGCCACCAGCGACTTCAACATGGGCGCGATGGAGAACAAAGGGCTGAACATCTTCAACACCAAGTTTGTGTTGGCCAGCCCAGCCACCGCAACCGACATCGACTTTCAAAACGTCGAGTCGGTGGTTGCACACGAGTACTTCCACAACTGGACGGGCAACCGCGTGACTTGCCGCGACTGGTTCCAGCTCTCGCTCAAAGAGGGCTTGACGGTGTTTCGCGACCAAGAGTTCAGCCAAGACATGGCAGGCAGCCCGTCAGCGCGTGCGGTGCGCCGCATCGAAGACGTGCGCACGCTGCGCGCCATTCAATTCCCGGAAGACGCGGGCCCCATGGCCCACCCGGTGCGCCCCGACCAGTACGAAGAAATCAACAACTTCTACACGGTCACCATTTACGAAAAAGGTGCCGAGGTCGTGCGCATGATGCAGACCTTGGTCGGCCGCGAGGGCTTTGCCCGTGGCATGGCCGAGTACTTCAAGCGCCACGACGGCCAAGCGGTGACCTGTGACGACTTCGCACAAGCCATCGCCGACGCCAACCCAGGCTCCGCACTGAGCCAACACCTGGACGGCTTCAAGCGTTGGTACGCCCAAGCGGGCACACCGCACGTCAACGTCATGCTTGACCACGATTTGCGGGCCGAGACCTTGACCATGACCCTGCGCCAACGTGTCAGCGCACCGGGCCACGGTGATGATTTGCAGCCCATGGTCATCCCCGTGACCTTGGGTCTGGTGGGTCCTGATGGTCAAGCCGTGCCCGTTCAAGTGGCAGGCGACGCCACCCCAGCCGCGGCCGAACGCACCCTGGTGCTGAGCGAGCTCAAACAAGTGTGGACCATGGAGCAGGTGCCCGCTGGCACGGTGCCTTCGATGCTGCGCCAATTCAGCGCGCCCGCAGTGTTGGAACTGCCATTATCTGAGGCGCAGTGGCTGCACATCCTTGCGCACGACAGCGACCCCTTCAACCGTTGGGAAGCGAGTCAACGTGTCGCGGTGCGCCGCGCAGTCAACGCGATTGAAAGCGGTGGCGAAGCCGATTTGGGCGAAGCCTTCATCAACGCGCTGCGCGCTGTCTTGACCGACCCCAACTTGGATGCAGGCTTCAAAGAGCTGGTGCTCACGCTGCCCAGCGAGTCTTACTTGGCCGAGCAAATCACCGAGGTCGACCCGCAGCGCATCCACACGGTTCGGCAAGCTCTGCTGAGCCAACTGGCCAGCGCCTTGCACACCGAGTGGCAAGCCACCTTGCACGCCTACGACCCGGCTCAAGCCTACGCGCCCACAGCGCACGACGCCGGTCAACGCGCCCTGGCCAACCTGGCCCTGGCGCAACTGGTCTTGCATGCACGTGCCAGCGGCGACGAGGTCTGGCCAGGCAAAGCGCTGCAGCGCTTCAAAGACGCCAACAACATGACCGACCGCTTTGGCGCACTCACCGCGTTGGTGCACGCGGCTCACCCCTTGGCTGAAAACGCATTGCAGCGCTTTTACCAACAGTTCCGTCACGAGCCGCTGGTGCTGGACAAGTGGTTTGCGCTGCAAGCTGGGCAGCCAGACCACAACGGTCACGTATTGCCCAAGGTCAAGCAGTTGCTTGCGCACCCGGACTTCTGGCTCAAAAACCCCAACCGCGCGCGCAGCGTGCTGTCGATGTTTTGCCAGTCCAACCCGGCAGCCTTCCACCGGGCTGATGCTGCTGGTTACGTCTTGTGGGCCGAAAAAGTCATGGAGCTCGACGGTTTCAACCCACAAATCGCTGCACGCTTGGCCCGCGCGCTGGACCGCTGGTCCATCTTGGCCCTGCCCTACCGCCAAGCCGCACTCGAAGCGCTCAAGCGCGTCAGCCAAAAACCTGGCTTGAGCGCCGATGTGCGCGAAATCATCACCCGCGCATTGAGCGCTGCTCCCGCCGCCACACACTGAGGTTCACCCATGTCCAATCCCCGCATTTCCCTGACCCGCTACTTGGTCGAACAAGAGCGTGAACACGGCACCATTCCGCCGCAGCTGCGTTTGTTGCTGGAAGTCGTGGCGCGCGCGTGTAAAGGCATTGCCCTGGCCGTCAACAAAGGCGCGCTGGGTGGCGTCTTGGGCAGCGCGGCGACCGAAAACGTGCAAGGCGAAGTGCAGAAAAAGTTGGACATCATCGCCAACGAAGTCTTGATCGAAGCCAACGAGTGGGGCGGTCACCTCGCGGCCATGGCCAGCGAGGAAATGGAGTCCATCCACATCGTGCCCAACCGCTACCCGCAAGGTGAGTACCTGTTGATGTTTGACCCGCTGGACGGCTCCAGCAACATCGACGTCAACGTCAGCATTGGCACCATCTTCAGCGTGCTCAAAAAGCCCTATTGCTGTTCGTCTTGCAAAGCAGTGGGGTAGTGCGCCATCAGGTAGTTGATGAGTTCCAGGGCCACTGTTTCATCGTCAAAGGCGGCGACGCCAATCGCGCCACTCGCTGCCAGGTTGTAGCCGCTCTCTGCCACGATGATGCGAGGCCACAACACGCC
>JALRFN010000264.1 GCA_023268425.1 Burkholderiaceae bacterium
GGTCAGACCTTTAAAGTTCGGCTGGCGAGTAATCCGGAGTTCCTGAAGGAAGGCTCGGCCATTGAGGACTTTATTCGCCCCGACAGGGTGATTATTGGCTGCGACGACCCGGAAACGACCGAGGCGCTGCGTGAAGTGGCGCTGGACATCGCGGAAGGGGCGGACATGGTGATGGTCAAGCCTGGCATGCCGTACTTGGACGTGGTGCGCCGCGTCAAAGACCAATTCAGCGTGCCCACCTTCGCCTACCAAGTCAGCGGTGAATACGCCATGCTCAAGGCTGCGGCGCAAAACGGTTGGTTAGACCACGACGGGGTGATGATGGAAAGCCTACTCGCGTTCAAGCGTGCGGGGGCAGATGGCATCTTGACCTACTTTGCGCGCGACGCGGCCCGTTGGCTTCATTCGCAAAAGTAAGCGCACGCATACCGTCATGGATCTGAAGCCACTGCTGACCCTGATCGCCATCGTCAACCCGTTGGCGGTGGTGCCGTTTTTCATCCATTACACGCAAGGTTTTCGCGACGACCAAAGCCGCTCGACGGTCAAGATCGCAACGCTCAGCGTGTTTGTGGTGATTGCCGGTTGTGCCTTGTTGGGTCTGCAAATTTTGGGTTTTTTCGGCATTTCGCTGGCGAGTTTCCAAGTCGGCGGTGGCATGTTGTTGCTGATGTCGGCTTTGGCCATGTTGCAAGCCCAGGCACCGGAAGCCAAGGCCACCGATGCCGACTTGCAAGACGACGCGCAAAACAACCACACCTCGGTCGGTGTGGTGCCACTGACCATTCCGCTGCTGACGGGCCCAGCCACCATGTCAACGGTGGTCATTTATGCAGATCAAGCCCAGGGCTTTTGGCAAACCACACTGCTGTTGGCCTACGGCGCCGTGGTAGCGGGCTTAACCTATTTTTGTTTGAAGATGGCGCACCCCATTTCGCGCACCTTGGGCAAAACGGGCATCAACATCATGACCCGCCTGATGGGGTTGGTCTTGGCCGCCTTGGCCGTTGAAGTCATGGCCAAAGGCTTGGCACAACTGTTTCCAGCGTTGGCGGGCTGATGGCCAAGGCGTCGGCCACTTACGTGTGTCAGCAGTGCGGCAGCACACAGGCGCGCTGGATGGGCAAATGCCCCGATTGCGGTGCGTGGAACGCCTTGGTTGAAACCTTGGCACCCGCCAGCACCAAAGCCAATACCAAGGCGCGCAGCTTGGCCGCCACCAGCGCCGTGGCCACGCTCAGCGACGTTCAGGCCAGTGATGTGGCGCGCCGGCCCTCAGGCATCAGCGAGTGGGACCGGGTTTTGGGTGGTGGCTTGGTCGACGGCGCGGTGGTTTTGATCGGCGGCGACCCAGGCATTGGCAAATCCACCTTGTTGCTGCAGGCCACTGCGGAGCTGGCCAAGCAAGAACCCGTGCTTTACGTGACCGGGGAAGAGTCTGCTGCGCAAGTCGCCATGCGCGCACAGCGCCTGCACTTGGACAGCAGCCGCATCCGCGTGATGGCCGAAATTTCGCTGGAGCGCATCGTTCACGCCATCGCGGCTGAAGGCGCGCGCACCTGCATCATCGACTCCATCCAAACCATTTGCACCGACAGCTTGAGCTCGGCGCCCGGCTCTGTGGCCCAGGTGCGCGAATGTGCCGCGGAGTTGACCCGCATTGCAAAAAACCAAGGCGTGACCATGATCTTGGTTGGCCATGTGACCAAAGAAGGGGCGCTCGCGGGCCCCCGCGTGTTGGAACACATGGTGGACACCGTCCTGTATTTTGAAGGCGACAACCACGCCAACTTTCGCTTGATTCGCGCGGTCAAAAACCGCTTTGGCGCAGCCAATGAGGTCGGGGTCTTCGCCATGACTGAGCGCGGCTTGAAGGGCGTGCTCAACCCGTCGGCGATCTTCCTCAGCCACCACGCGCAACCGGTCCCCGGCTCCAGCATCATGGTCACGCTGGAAGGCACGCGCCCCATGCTGGTTGAAATACAAGCCTTGGTGGACACTGCGGGCATCAGCCCCAAGCGCCTGAGCGTGGGCTTGGACCGTGATCGCTTGGCCATGTTGTTGGCCGTTTTGCACCGTCACGCGGGTGTGTCCTGCAGCGATCAAGACGTCTTCATCAATGCCGTGGGCGGCGTGCGCATCGCGGAGCCCGCTGCCGATTTGGCGGTCTTGCTATCCATTTACAGCAGCCTGCGTGGGGCCGCCTTGCCTGCCAAATGGGTGGCGTTTGGTGAGGTGGGTTTGGCCGGCGAAGTGCGCCCCGCACCGCGCGGCCAAGAACGTTTGCGCGAGGCCGCCAAGTTGGGCTATACCCATGCACTGGTGCCGCATACAAACTTGCCGAAACACCCAGACGAGAGCTTGCGTGGGATGACCTTGATGGGGGTCAGCCGCATCGAAGAAGCCATCGCACAGGTCAAGCAAGCCGTGTGAGCGGGGCGCACAACGACTAAACTGCACACATGTCTGCGACCCCGCCGCCTGCACCCCGCCACATTGCGTTCATCATGGACGGCAATGGGCGCTGGGCCAAAAAGCGTTTGTTGCCCCGGGTCGCGGGGCACGCCAGTGGCGCTTTGCAGACGCGCAAACTGGTCAAAGCCTGCGCGCAGCGAGGAATCGCTTATGTCACGCTGTATGCGTTCAGCACCGAGAATTGGGCGCGCCCGGCCGATGAAGTCAGTGCCTTGATGGCCTTGTTCCTCAAATACCTGCGCAATGAGCTCCCGGCCTTGATTGACAACGGTGTGCGTCTGCGCGTCATTGGCAACACCTCCGCGTTTTCCCCGGTTTTGCAAGAGGCCATCGCTCACGCAGAGTCACAAACCGCGCACGGGCAGCGCATTCAAGTCAATGTCTGCGCCAATTACGGTGGCCGTGACGAGCTGATCCAAGCCATGCAAGCTTGGATGGCAGACCACCCAGGAGCGCCCGCGCAAGCACTTGACGCCCAAAGCTTGAGCCCTTACCTGTGGACGGGCGACATACCAGAGCCCGATTTGCTGGTGCGCACCGGCGGTGAGTGCCGACTGTCCAACTTTTTGCTCTGGCAATCGGCCTACACCGAACTGTATTTCACGCCCACGCTGTGGCCAGATTTCAATGACGCCGCTCTAGACGAAGCGCTGGCTTGGTACGCGCAGCGAGAGCGCCGCTTTGGCAAGACCTCCGAACAGGTTGCGATGGCCACCTCATCTGTCAAATAAGCTCACGCAAGCCGGAGTTGCGCTCATTACAATGCGCGCTTGCTTGGCGCTCGCACGGTTTGAGCGCCCCACAGGTTCGTAAGAGGTACTGCATGTCCGCACTCCCCCCCTCCATGGCTGATCGCGATGGCAAGATCTGGTTTGACGGCGAAATGGTTGAATGGCGCGACGCGAAGATTCACGTGTTGACCCACACCTTGCACTATGGCTGCGGGGCTTTTGAGGGCGTGCGTGCCTACAAAACCGACAAAGGCCCCGCCATCTTCCGCTTGCAAGAGCACACCGAGCGCTTTTTCAACAGCGCCAAAATTTTGCGCATGCACCTGCCGTTCACGCGCGAACAGCTCAACCAAGCGCAATGCGACGTGATTCGCGCCAACCAATTGGACAGCGGCTACATCCGCCCATTGGCCTGGGTGGGTTCACAAAAATTGGGCGTGTCCACCAAGGGCAACACATTCCACGTCATGATCGCGGCGTGGCCCTGGGGCGCTTACCTGGGTGACGAAGGCATGCAAAAAGGCATTCGCGTCAAAACCAGCAGCTACACGCGCCACCACGTCAACATCACCATGACGCAGACCAAGGAGGTGAGCAACTACACCAACTCCATCCTTGCCAAT
>JALRFN010000297.1 GCA_023268425.1 Burkholderiaceae bacterium
GTTATGGCGCTTGGGTGCGCCTGCACTATGTTTACCCCTATCCACATGTGGACGAGTTGATGCCTTTGATGGCCGAAGGTTTGGTCTTGCCTTACTTGGACGTGCCCTTGCAACACAGCCACCCCGATGTGCTCAAGCGCATGAAGCGACCCGCCAGCGGCGAACGCAACCTGGAGCGCATCCAAATGTGGCGTCAGCAGTGTCCTGAGTTGGTGGTGCGCAGCACCTTCATTGCGGGGTTCCCTGGCGAAACCGAGGCCGAGTTCCAGCACTTGCTGGATTTTGTGCGCGAGGCGCAGATCGATCGCGCCGGGTGTTTTGCCTACTCCCCCGTCGCGGGTGCCACAGCCAATGATTTGCCCGGCGCCGTGCCCGATGCGGTGCGTGCCCAGCGTCAAGCCGCGTTCATGGCTGTGGCCGAAGCGGTGTCAGCGCAAAAACTGCAGGCACGCGTGGGCGATACCCTGCAGGTCTTGGTCGACCAGGCCTCCGGTCTGGGTAAAAAAGGTGGCGTGGGCCGCAGCTACGCGGAAGCGCCGGAGGTCGATGGCGTCATTCATCTGGAGCCCATCGACAAGCCCAGCAAGAGCTACCGCGTGGGTGAATTTGTCAAAGCCACCGTGGTCGGCACGCGCGGACACGATCTGGTTGCACGGGTGGTTTGAGGCCTCACCGCCATTTTTTTGAGGTCTTTATTAGGCTTTGCCGACCGATGGGAAGCCCATGGGTGTGTACTGGCGCGCGCATGGGCGCCCAAGTTGAGAAATGTCGGCTGCGGGCGATGCTTGGGGTATGTCTTTTGATCCCCAACCCACCCAAGCCCTCCATGCCTTGTTGGAGCGCGCAGTGGCCGATGGTGTTTTGACTGCACGTGAAGCGATGCAAATGCGCAATCGCGTGTTGGTCGATGCCGATGGTGCCTGCTCGATGCCCGATGACATGGACAGACAAATGGGCAAGCTGTTCATGATGGAAGTCGTGCCAGCCAATGCCCGGCCTTTGTGATGGCCGTTTGAACGCGATGGTGGGTGACCTTCAGCAGGAGTCGCTCATGAAAAATTGCTTACTGGCTTTGTTGTTCGTCGGTTCGGCCAGTGCGGCCGACGCCCCGAGTGCCACCATCGACTGCGGCACGCTCTCGGGCATTGGTGTGGTGGAAGTGCAGGTGGGCTCAAACGTCTACGTCGTCCACGTGCGTTGCGGCACGCGAACCTGATCTGGCGCGGGTGCCGATGAGGTTGCAGTTGAGGTGCGCTTGCGCGTCACGCCTGGCTGGTATGCTCGCACCATGCAGATGAGCTCGAACGCCACCCCTTTACGGTCCGCCACGGGCACGGCGTCAGCCAACGAAAAAAAAGCCTCTGTAAACCATTTACAGAGGCTTTTTTGCGTTTATTGTGGTGCCCAAGAGAGGACTCGAACCTCCACGCCTCTCGGCGCTAGTACCTGAAACTAGTGCGTCTACCAATTCCGCCACCTGGGCATCTCAGGAGCCCGAGATTGTAGCAGTAATTTTGTGAGTTCTAAAAACCAATTGATGGGTGAAATCGAAGGCGTGGTGCAGGGTCACCGCGATGGCCATGGCTTTGTTTTGACTGATGATGGCTCGCCCGACGTGTTCTTGCCGCCTAATGAAATGCGTGCGGTGTTGCACTTGGATCGGGTGCGTGTGCGCATCGTGCGCACCGATCGGCGCAATCGCCCTGAGGGGCGGGTGACGCAAATCGTTTCGCGTTCGCAGGTGCCCATCATTGGCCGTTTGTTGAATGAGTCGGGCGTGTATTTGGTCGCTCCAGAGGACAAGCGCTACGGTCAAGATGTCTTGATTCCCGCCTCAGGCCTGGCCGAAGCCGAATTGGGGCAAGTCGTGGTGGTCGAGTTGACCGAGCCGCCTGCTTTGTATGGCCAGCCGGTGGGGCGCATCAAGGAAGTCTTGGGTGACATTGACGACCCCGGCATGGAAATTGAGATTGCGGTGCGCAAATTTGGCGTCCCGCATGTGTTCTCGCCCGAGAACCTGGCGCAAGCTGAAGCCTTGCCAGATCGGGTGAGGCCCGCTGACACCAAAAACCGGGTGGACTTGTGCGATGTGCCCTTGGTCACCATCGACGGCGAAGACGCGCGCGATTTTGACGATGCCGTCTACTGCGAGCCGGCGAAAGTCGGTCGCAGCCAGGGGTGGCGCTTGCTGGTGGCGATTGCGGACGTCAGCCACTACGTGCTGCCCGGCTCGGCCATCGACACCGATGCTTATGAGCGCGCCACCAGTGTGTACTTCCCGCGCCGCGTCATTCCGATGTTGCCGGAGAAGCTCTCCAACGGGCTGTGCTCATTGAATCCAGAGGTCAAGCGCCTGTGCGTGGTGTGTGACATGCTGATCAACGCCAATGGCGAGTTGCATGCCTACCAGTTTTATCCCGCTGTGATGTTCAGCCACGCGCGCTTCACCTACACCGAAGTGGCTGCCATTTTGAAAAACACACGTGGCCCTGAGGCCCAGGCGCGCGGCGACTTGGTCGAACACCTGCAAGACTTGCACGATGTTTACCGCGCCTTGTTGCAAGCGCGTCAGCGTCGAGGCGCGATCGACTTCGAGACCACCGAGACCCAGATCATCAGCGACGACCTGGGGCGCGTGCTGCGCATCGAGCCGCGTGTGCGCAACGATGCACACCGCTTGATTGAAGAGGCCATGTTGGCGGCCAATGTGTGTACGGCAGACTTCTTGAAACGTGCGAAACACCCGGGCCTGTATCGGGTACACGAGGGTCCGACACCAGAGAAGCTGGAGGCTTTGCGCCAGTACCTCAAGGCCGCAGGCGTGCAACACCACTTGACGGATGACCCGACACCCCAGCAGTACGAGGAGATCTCGACGTCGACGCGCGAGCGCCCGGATGCGCAGCAGATTCAAACCATGTTGCTGCGCTCCATGCAGCAGGCGATTTACACCCCCACCAACAGCGGACATTTTGGTCTGGCTTACGAGGCGTATACCCACTTCACCAGTCCGATTCGCCGTTACCCAGATTTGTTGGTGCATCGGGTCATCAAGGCGGTGCTGGCCGGGCAGCGCTACGAGATCGCCAAGCCCTCGGTGGACCCCACGCCGTCGCCCACCACGCGGCGTGCGAAATTGGCCTCGGTCAAAAAGCCCGCGCCCAAGCTCAAGGGCAATGCTTTGCATTGGGAAGCCGCTGGGGTGCATTGCAGTGCCAACGAGCGACGTGCCGACGAGGCCAGCCGAGACGTTCAGCTGTGGCTCAAGTGCAAGTACATGAAGGAGCATTTGGGCGAGTCGTTTGATGGTGAAGTCACGGCAGTCACCGCGTTTGGTTTGTTTGTGACGCTGGATGCGATGTATGTCGAAGGCTTGGTGCACATCTCGGAGCTTGGTGGTGATTACTACCGATATGACGAAGTGCGCCAAGAGCTGCGCGGCGAGCGATCCGGCCTGCGTTACGGCTTGGGTTCCCAAGTGCATGTGCAAGTGGGACGTGTGGATTTGGATGCGCGCCGCATCGACTTTCGCATGGTGCTGCCGGGCGATGCCGCACGCCTCAACGAAGCGCCGGCACGCAAGCCCGCAAAGGCCCACCGTGGGGAGGGTGAGCGCGAGGACAAATCGGTGCGCGAGGGGCGCAACGCGTCGGCGAAAAAAGGTGCTCAAGAAGCGGCCGCAAGACGCCACTCACTCAAAACCGCTCGCAAAAAAAGCCGCCGCTGAGTGCGAGCGCACCTGCCCGCATGACGGGTGTGCGCAAGGCCAGAGGTCTGCCTTTACACTTGCCGCTCACCGCGCGGGTTTGAGCCCGCGCCTTGAATGGGATGGGTATTGAGATGCATGCATTGGCTTTGTTGCTGGACACGGTTTTCTTTTTCTTGATCGGCGCTGCCTTGTTGCGCGCTT
>JALRFN010000368.1 GCA_023268425.1 Burkholderiaceae bacterium
GTCCGAAGTCGATTTCGCGGCGATTGCTGAGGCCGCTGTCGCGCACCCGGTGGTGCAAGCCAACCCACGCGCGGTGCAGTCGGTGGACGACGTGCTGGCGATCTTGCATTTGGCGGCATAAAAAACCCCGGCGGTGGCCGGGGTTGTCATGGGTACAGCCAGAATCACTCGACGGTGTAAACCGCCAATGAACCGCTGACCTCGTGGCCGACCAGCAGCATGGCTTTTCCGGTGTGGCTCTGCGAGGCCGGGATGAATTGCAAGCCCTCGGGTGAAATATCGCCGTTGTCCAACGTCGTCGTGTTCTTCAGCAGTCGAACAAAACTGACCTTGGTCGGGTCGGTGATGTTGAACATCGCCACTGCACTGGCGCGCTCTAGGCCGACAAATGCGTAAGTGGCTTCGCCCACCTGGCCAACGACGATGTTTTCAGGTTCAGGTCCTTTGTTATCCAAACGCCCCTTTACTTGACTGGCAGCCAATAGGGTGGCGTCATAGCTGCTGTAAACCTGGGTTTCGATGATGTTTCCAGAGTCGTAGACCTGCTCACCGGTGCTGGCGTTGTAGATGGAGAAGGAGCGCCCGCCAAGCACATAAAGTTCATCGAAATCACCGTCGCCATCGGTATCCCCCATGGTGTTGAACACGGTCAAACGGCCCAGTACCTCATCCGTTTGCAGTTCTGCGGCATTGGGGAATGCGGTCGGATCCAGCGTCAAGTCCTTGACTCGTGACGTTTCTTCATTGGCGAGGAAGTCGTCCCGGTCATCGCCTTCGTTGGCCGTCAGGAAGTAGGTGACACCGCCGACGGTGTAGTTCGCGATGCCGTCAGGCAGGTACAAGCCTTTCAAGTGATTGAAAGTCTGCAGCGTGTAAGGGGCATCGACCTTGTCAGATGGTGCCAATGCGTTTTTCTCCAGTGAGTAGTCTTTGACGCCCAGCGCAACCACTTTGCTGATGCTGGGTGTTGTGGCGCTCAGGTCAACGATCGCAACCGCGTTGTTCTCCTGCAGGGTGATGAAAGCGGTTTTGCTATCCGCGCTGATGCTCACGTACTCGGGCTCTGCATCTTTGGAGAAGGTGTTATTTGCCACGCCGATGCGCACGGTCGCAGGCAGTTCGGCAGCTCGGGCGCCATTTGCATCAAAAGCCGTGAAATCCAAAGTGGTGGCGGCATCAGCTGGTGTGCCACTGGTGATGGTGATGATTGAAATGGAGCCCAGTGGATCAACACCATCGGTGGCGTAGTTGTTGCTCAGCTCACCTTCGTTGGCGACGACCAGTTTGCCGCCGTCCGGGGTGAAGGCGATGCCATCCGGTAGGCTGCCAACCGCCACGTTTTTCAAGTACGTTGCATTACCGATGGCATCCAGCTCGTAAAAAGCGATCACGCCGTTGTCGGTTTTATTCGCGGCTTGTACAGCGATGGCCAGCAAGTTGCCCGTGACGGCGATGGATTGAACACCGCCGGCTGTGAATGGATTTGTCGGGTCCGCAGCAAGATCGGCTGCCACATCGGTGTAAACGCCCCCTTCAAGGTTGGTGTCGATCGTGGCACTCGTCAACGCGACGTCGCCCATGCTGCGCAAGCTGACCCGGCGGAATGAGGATAGGTGGTTGTCGGTATCCACCGTGTCGACGGTGATGAAAACAGACTGGCTGGCCGCGTGGTACGCAATGATTTCACTGAACCCAGCCTCGACGTCGGTTGCGAATCGCCCGGCGAGCGAGGCGCTGGTTACGAGTGCAGTGGTGTCACCTGAAATGGCGTTAGCGGAGGAGCTCCCTCCACCACAGGCGCTCAACACAACGGCCGCAGCGACGGCGGTCAACAAGGGACGAAAGGGTTTGACACGGGGGATGCGCATGGCAATGACTCCAATATGAATGGGAACTGAATCAAGACAATGATGTGAAACCGTTGTGACGAAACCGTGACGTATGGGTTGCAAAACCATGACAAGGGCCGGTGCTGACGCGTACCGGTCTCATGCACTTCGCATGGGCGACGATGGCCTGGGTCGAACCAACGGCCTTTGACCACAAAAAAGCCGGGTGCATGGCCCGGCTTTTTTGACTCAAAGTATCGGTCAACTGCCGATCACGCCGCCGTCGTCTTTGGTGACGATGACGGTGGCAGATCGCGGCAAGTTGCCCGCGCCGTCCGGCCACGTGCTGCCGCCGAGCTCACCGGGGTGCTGCACGTTAATGAACAAGGTTTTTTGATCGGGTGTGAAGGTCAGGCCGGTGATTTCGCACTCTTTGGGGCCCACCAAGAAGCGGCGGATTTCCTTGGTCTCCGGGTGGGCGCAGAGCATTTGGTTGTTGCCTTGGTTGGCGTAGTTGCCGGTGTTGGTGTAGCCGCCATCGGTTTCAATCCACAAGCGGCCTGAGGCATCAAAGCCCAGGCCATCGGGGCTGTTGAAGGTGTTGTCTGCGGTCACATTGGCCGAGCCACGGTTCAGCGGGTCGGTGTGTTCGATGGTGGGGTTGCCGGCGAGCACAAACAAATCCCATTCAAAGCTCATGGCCGCCGCGTCGCCACCGGCCTCGCGCCAGCGGATGATCTGGCCGTAGCGGTTGGCCGTTCGCGGGTTGGCGTCATCGGTTTCAGTCCGCCCGGAGTTGTTGGTCAGGGTGGCGTAGACCTCGTTGGTTTGCGGGTGCACAGTGACCCACTCCGGACGGTCCATGGGGGTGGCGCCCACGGCGTCGGCCGCCAAGCGGGTGTGCACCAAAATGTCTGCCAAGTTGCTGAAGTTGGCGGCCAGGGCGCTGTTGTTCATCGACAGCTCAATCCACTCGCCGGTGCCCATGAAGTCGCCGCTGGCGGCGCCGTCGTTGAACTTGGCGACGTACAGGGTGCCGCTGTCCAGGAGGTTGCGGTTGTTCACCGTGTCGCCTGCGATGTATTGGCCTGTGGAGACAAATTTATAGATGTAGTCGTTGGCTTGATCATCGCCCATGTAGACGACCACACGACCGTCGGCCGCGATGGCGTAGGCGGCGTTCTCGTGCTTGATGCGCCCCAGGGCGGTGCGCTTTTTGGGCGTGGAGCTGGGGTCAAAGGGGTCGATCTCGACGATCCACCCAAAGCGGTTGCTTTCGTTGGGCTCTTTTTTGTAGTCGAAGCGGTCGTGGAAAGCCTCCCAGCCGTAACCCGTGTTGCCCTTGGCAATGCCATAACGCTTTTGCGCATCGCTGCGACCGTCTGTGTCCGGCTCAACTGTGGTGCCGAAGTTGTTGTTCCAGTTTTCTTCGCAGGTCAGGTAGGTGTCCCAGGGGGTCCAGCCATTGCCGCAGTTGTTGATGGTGCCCAACACCAGGGTGCCCGAGGGGTCGGCACTGGTTTTCAACAGCGCGTCGCCTGCGGCCGGGCCCGTCAACAGCATTGGCGTGGCCGAGGTGATGCGTCGGTTGTAGCTGGAGTCGGTGACCACGGCCCAAGCGCCGGCCGTGCGCTTGATGTGGATGACCGAGCACCCCCAAGCGTTGATGGCTTTGTTGACGCGCTCGAGAGAGTTTGCTGGGCTCGGTGTGGCGCCGAAAAGTGTCAGATAGTCTTTGTACCCCGATGAAGAGGTCGTGGTGCTGTACTCGTGGTTCATCACCAGCAGGCCTTCGTCAGACTTTCCATTGATGGGGAAGAAGTGGATGCCGTCGTGGTTGTCACCGACCTGCTTGAGCTGCTCGGCGGCGGTGTTGCTGCCGTCAGCCTTCCAAGTCACGTCCGAGGACAAGGGCGTGCCCCAGGGCGCAAACGTGGTGGCGGTGTAGCCGGCGGCGACCACCACGCTGTCCTCGGTTGAGGCGGGCAAAGCGGTGAAGCCCAGTAAGGGCGAGTCGCTTTCTGGCGCCGCATCGCTGCCGCCACATGCGCTCAGGCCGCTCGACAAAAAAGCCACGGCAGCAGCGCTGGTGCCAGTCTTGAGCAAAAAGCCGCGGCGGCTGACCACGCGCTCAACGATGTCGTTGAAACGCTGGTTGTTGCTCAGGTTGGTGGAAACGTCGTCTTGATCGATCAATGGGTTGCCCATGTTTTCTTCCTTTGAGATGAAGGTGTGGGTGGGTGGTGCATCGCTGCACCTGATGTGGCTGCGCGAATATCTTGTTTTTGTGTGACGAATGCGTGACAGGTTCAGGGGCGGAATCGAGCGCTGCTTTCGCTTCACTTGCAGGCGCCAGTGAGGCGCTTGATGTCGGCCTGCTTTGTTGAACACGAGGGGCGCGGTCACGAGGTGCGCGATACTTGGGCATGGGCGCGCG
>JALRFN010000373.1 GCA_023268425.1 Burkholderiaceae bacterium
AGCGCGGTGCAGGCGCGTTTGCGCGACTGATTGGTGCGAGAAGGGGTTGAACATGGACTTGATGGTCGACAGTTTGGAGACGCCAGCGCTGACCAAGGCGCACATGGCTGAATTGCTTTACGAGCAAATCGGTTTGAACAAGCGCGAGGCCAAAGACATGGTCGACGCCTTTTTTGACGTTATGGTCGATGCCCTCGTGCAAGGCGAAGAGGTGAAAATTTCGGGTTTTGGCAATTTCCAAGTCCGCACCAAGTCGGCTCGACCGGGGCGCAACCCGCGCACGGGAGAGCCAGTGCCCATCGAGGCACGTCGCGTCGTGACCTTTCATGCCAGTCCTAAATTGCGTGAACTGGTGCAGGGCGATGAGCAGGCCTGAGCCCATCGAGGTGGCAGCTCTTGCTGAACTTGCGCTAAAGTCTGCAGCCTCGATTCAAACTGCTTGATATGTCTGACGTTTTGCCTGCCATCCCTCCCAAGCGTTACTTCACCATCGGTGAGGTCGCGGAGCTGTGTGGCGTCAAACCTCACGTGTTGCGGTATTGGGAGCAAGAGTTCACCCAACTCAGTCCCGTCAAGCGCCGGGGCAATCGGCGGTATTACCAGCACCACGAGGTGTTGATGGTCAGACGCATCCGTGATTTGCTCTATGAACAGGGCTTCACCATTCACGGTGCCCGCAACCGCTTGCAAGAATTGGTCAGTGCGGAGCGCTCAGCCAAACGATTGATGGCGGAGGAGTCCGGTGGCACGGATGGCTCAGGGGCGCAAGCAGAGCCCGAGAGCGCGGCAACGGCGCTTCACGTCTTGGACTTGCGCCAAGAATTGAGAAACATCCGCGATTTGTTGACGCTGGATGTTTGAGTCCAGAAACAACGCTGAAATCGAGCTATAATTTAAGGCTTCGGCGTGTAGCGCAGCCTGGTAGCGCACTTGCATGGGGTGCAAGGGGTCGCGAGTTCGAATCCCGCCACGCCGACCATATCAATCCAAACGGGTTAGCTTGTGCAAGCTAGCCCGTTTTGCTTTGGTCGCCGCTTGCTCGAGGCGAGTTGCGGTCCATGGCCTCTCGGTTGAAAGCAACATGAACCCACGTGCTTTGGTTTTGTTTTCTGGTGGACAGGACTCAGCCACTTGCTTGGCTTGGGCCTTGGCGCGCTACGACCATGTCGAGACCATTGGCTTTGACTATGGCCAGCGTCACCGCATCGAACTCACGTGTCGCGAGCGTTTTCGCCAGCAAGTCGTGGCAACCCCCTTCCAATGGCGAGGCGCCCTGGGTCAAGACCACTTGTTGGACATGTCGGTGCTGGGCAGCATCAGCGACACCGCCATGACCGATGAGCGCGCGATCGCGTTTGCTGAAAACGGTCTGCCCAACACTTTCGTGCCTGCGCGCAACCTTTTGTTCTTCCAATTTGCTGCGGCGGTGGCGTATCGACGCGGCCTTGAGGTGTTGGTGGGGGGCATGTGCGAGACCGATTATTCGGGTTACCCCGACTGCCGCGACAACACCTTGAAGGCCTTGCAAGTGGCCATGAGCTTGGGCTTGGATAGCCCCATGGTGGTCGAGACGCCTTTGATGTGGTTGGACAAGGCGCAGACATGGGCGATGGCGCAAGACTTGGGTGGCAGCGCGTTGGTGGATTTGGTGCGGCGCGATACGCACACCTGTTATCTGGGTGATCGTGTGCACGAGCATGAATGGGGCTTTGGTTGTGGTGAGTGCCCCGCGTGCCAATTGCGCGCCCAAGGCTACAGAACCTACCGAGAGGCCAAGCCGTGACCGCAGCTTGGACCTTGGCCAGCTCGACCTTGCAAAGCGCACGTCTCGAGCCAAGCGGTGCGTGGCGAGGCTACGGCATGCAGCTGGAGGCTTGGGCCGCTTGGCCAGATGAAGCCTGCGCTTACCCGGGGGGGCAACTGGCGAGTGCCACCGCGGCTTTGTATGCCGCAGCCCAAGCCTTGATCGATGTGCCTTTGCACGAGGTGCTGGCTGATGCCAGCGACGCCGGCGTGCTGCGCGATGTGCGTCAGCGTTGGCAAGAGCAGGGCAATCCGACAGTGGCGCGCATGCGTTTGTCGTCCACATCCACGTCAGGCGTCGATATGGATGCGTCTGGTCGCGTGGTGCTGTGGCGTCGCTACCGCTTGCGCTGCGCACATTTTTTACCCAATGTGCCGCCGGGCCACAAATGTGGCCGCTTGCACGGTCATGACTTCGAAGTGGTGCTGCACGTGTTGCAAAGCGAAGCCGTGTGCGACCACGATGCGCTGGACCGCATTTGGGCGCCTTGGCATGTCCAGCTGAATTTCCAGCGATTGAATGATTTGCCTGGCTTGAGCAACCCAACCAGCGAACTCTTGTCCTCGTGGTTGTGGCAGGCGGTGGTGCTGCAAATGCCCGGTTTGCTGGGTGTGACCGTGTTTGAGACGGCCAGTTGCGGGGCGCATTTTGATGGCGAGAGCCACCGCATCTGGAAGGACTTCAGCTTTGACAGCGCAACGCGTTTGGGCTTGGCGCCTGAGGGCGCACCAGAATCTCATGTGCACGGCCACACCTACCGTTTGCGCCTGGTGATGCAGGCCCCGCTTGATCCGGTGATGGGCTGGGGCATCGACTTTGGCGATGTCAAAGCGGCTTTTGCTCCGGTGTTCAAAGACTTTGATCACCAGCCCCTATTTGAGCAAGACGGCTTGCAGCGCGGTGATGTGTTGGTGATCGCGCAAGCCATCCATGCGCGTGCCCAAGCGGTCTTGCCGAGCCTGGAGCGCACCCTGCTGCGCGACGGTGATGGCGGGGGTTGTGAGCTGTCCAACTCGGGCGACTTTTTGCCTCTGACGCTGTGACGTATTCGGTCAAAGAAATCTTCTACACCTTGCAAGGCGAGGGCGTGCATGCCGGACGTCCGGCGGTGTTTTGTCGTTTCGCAGGCTGTAACCTTTGGAATGGCCGCGAGGCTGACCGAGCCGCGGCGGCGTGCCGATTTTGCGATACCGATTTTGTGGGTGTGGACGGCAGCGGTGGTGGCAAATTTGCAGATGCGCAATCGCTCGCCCTGGCTGTCGCGAAAACATGGCCTTCAGATGACCATGCGCACCGCATGGTGGTGCTCACTGGCGGCGAACCCCTGATGCAAGTCGATGAGGCCTTGACCACGGCTTTGCATGCGCAAGGCTTTTACATCGCCGTGGAAACCAACGGGACCATGGCGCCTCCGCCGGGGTTGGACTGGTTGTGTGTCAGCCCCAAAGGCTGCGCACCTCTGGTGGTGACGGCGGGCCAAGAGCTCAAATTGGTCTACCCACAAAGCGAGCCCGAGGCCCAGCCTGAGCGCTTTGTTCATTTGGATTTCGCGCACTTCTCGCTGCAGCCAATGGACAGTCCGCAGGCGGCATCAAACACGGCAGCGGCCTTGGCTTACTGTCGAGCCCACCCGCAGTGGCGGCTCTCGGTGCAGACCCACAAGTGGCTGAACATCCCTTGAGCCTCGCGGCGGGCGCGTCAGGTTCTGCATAATGCCAACTGGCGTTGAGTGCTCAGACACTTGGCGCCACTAATCGCCTAGTTAGCTTTACTTTTTTGCCCTTTGGGCCGAGCCCTCATGAACCACCGAAAACCCTTGACCCAGCGCGATCGAAGCGTCGCGCTGTTGGATGCCCGTTACCTCTCTTGGCTGGCGCATGGCGCGCGTGTCGGACGCCACGGCCTGGCGCATGTGGTTGCACGTGCTTTGGATGGCGCGGGCCTGCCGTCGCTGCTCTTGCGCACTTACTGGTACAGCGACCGAGACGACGGCCTGACACTGGATGATCAAACGCAGCGTTTGGTGCCCAACTACGACGCCGATGGCGGCGCGTCGGTGGCTGCAGCCATGGCTTCAGATTTGTTGGCCTTGGCGCAACGCGGTGCCTGCGAGACCGTGGTCATCGCCAGCGACGACGACCGTTTGGTCGGCGCGATCGAAGAGGCCAAGTTGCACGGTTTGCGCGTATGCGTGTTGGGTGATGAAGGCATGAGTGACCTGTCGGCCTTGGCTGAGGAGGATGCGTCCAGCGCCCGCTTGTTGCGTCAAGCAGACCGTCGCTTGCTGATCCACGCCAGTGCACTGGGCCAAGGGGGGGCGGGCGCCAGAGAGGCCTCGGAGGCCTGGCCCCGTGTCCAAGAGATGGTCAACGCGTGGTGGTTGGAGCGCGACCCCGATGAGGCCGCATTGTTGCAGCAAACCCTGCAAAGCTCACACGGCTTGCCGCAAGATTTGGATCGGTTGATGTTGGCGCGCGCGCGCGCCGCTTTGGGGCGCACCTTGGATATTGCCGAGAAGCGCCAGTTGCGCAATTTGGTTCGCGAAGCGGCACTCGCCGACGCCGCGCCCACAGGCGATGGCATGCCCGACGACGAAGAAGACTGACGCAAAAACACAAGCGGGAGATACACATGGCGATTCTGGTCACCGGCGGCGCCGGGTTCATCGGATCCAATTTCGTGCTGGACTGGGTGGCACAGCGCGACGAGTTGGTCGTCAACGTCGACAAACTGACCTATGCAGGCAACCTACATAACCTGGACAGCATCCGCGACCACGAGCGTCACGTGTTCGTGCAAGCCGACATTGGCGACCGCGCACGCCTGACGGAATTACTCCGTGAGCATGCGGTGCGCGCCGTGGTGCACTTCGCGGCTGAAAGCCATGTGGACCGATCGATCGACGGCCCTGGCGAATTCATCTCGACCAATGTGGTCGGCACCTACCAATTGTTGGAGGCGGCGCGTAGCCACTGGTTGAGCCTCACCGGGCAGGCGCACCAAGACTTTCGCTTTTTGCACGTCAGCACCGACGAGGTCTACGGCTCCTTGGAGCCTGGGACACCGGCTTTCACCGAGCAACACCGCTACGAACCCAACAGCCCTTACAGCGCCAGCAAGGCCGCCAGCGACCACTTGGTGCGCGCGTGGCACCACACCTATGGCTTGCCAGTGTTGACCACCAATTGCTCCAACAACTACGGGCCTTACCACTTTCCCGAAAAATTGATCCCGTTGATGATCGTCAACGCCCTGGCGGGCAAGGCGTTGCCTGTCTATGGCGATGGCCAGCAGATACGCGATTGGCTGTATGTCAAAGACCATTGCAGTGCGATTCGCCGGGTTTTGGATGCCGGGCAACTGGGCGAAACCTACAACGTGGGCGGGTGGAACGAGCAGGCGAACATCGACATCGTGCGTTTGGTCTGTCGTTTGTTGGACGAGATGCAGCCGCGTGCAGATGGTGGCTCCTACGCCTCCCAAATCAGCTTCGTCACCGATCGCCCAGGGCACGACCGCCGCTACGCCATGGATGCTTCCAAATTGCACCGCGAGCTCGGATGGAAGCCTGAGGAGACGTTTGAGACGGGGATCCGCAAGACTGTGCGCTGGTACTTGGATCATCCCGAGTGGGTGGCTCAAGTCTTGAGCGGAGGCTATCGGGCGGACCAGCGTTTGGGGCAGGGCGCATGAGCGCTTGCATCTTGGTGCTTGGCCCTCGTGGGCAAGTCGGTACGGCATTGCTGCGCGCGCTGGCCCCGTTGGGGCCTGTCGTGGCTTGGGACCGGCTCGATGGCGGTGATTTGGCTGACCCGCAGCGTTTGCACGATGCGGTCCTGGCTTTGCGACCCAGAGCCATCGTCAATGCGGCGGCCTACACAGCGGTGGATCAGGCTGAAAGTGAGCCCGAGCTGGCTGAGCTCATCAATGCCCAGGCACCTGCCGCGCTGGCGCGTGCGGCACAAACCTTGGGGGCTTGGTTGGTTCACTACAGCACGGACTATGTGTTTGCAGGCGATGGGGAACAGCCTTGGTGCGAGGGCGACGCCACGTCACCGCTCAATGTTTATGGGCAAACCAAGTGGCTGGGCGAGCAGGCAGTGCAAGCCAACTGTGAACGTCACTTGGTGTTTCGCACCAGTTGGGTGTACGGTCTGGTGGGCGCCAACTTTGCCAAGACCATGGTGCGTTTGGCACTGCAGCGCGAGCGGCTGCAGGTGGTTGATGACCAGATGGGTGCGCCCACGGGCGCAGCTTTGATTGCCGATGTCAGCGCGCACGCTTTGCGCCAGGCCATGAGCAACGAGGCCTTGGCGGGTTTGTATCACCTGGCTGCGGCGCAAACGTGCAGTTGGCACGGCTACGCCCTGCATGTGATTGAGCGGGCGAAAGGCTTGCGGCCTGATTGGACCTGGGCCGTGAAAGAGGTCGCAGCGGTCGACAGCTCAGCGTTTGCCAGCGCCGCCAAGCGCCCGCTCAACTCGCGGCTGGACACCTCGCGCTTGCGCGAAACCTTTGGCCTGAATCTGCCGCCTTGGCAGTTTGGGGTAGATCAATTTTTGCGCGCCTGGTTGGCTGTGCACGCACCTGAGCAATGAAGCCCGCGCCACAGAGGAAACAAGCATGAAGGCCACGCCTCAATCCATCCCCGACGTGTTGTTGATCGAGCCGCGTGTCTTTGGCGATGCGCGCGGGTTTTTCTTCGAGAGCTTCAATCAACAACAGTTCAATGCAGCGGTGGGCGGAGATTGGACATTTGTGCAAGACAACCACTCCCGCTCCAGCCGGGGCGTGCTGCGTGGTTTGCACTACCAAATTCAGCAAGCCCAGGGCAAGTTGGTGCGTGTGGTGGTGGGCGAGGTTTTGGATGTGGCGGTGGACATCCGCCGTTCGTCGCCGACCTTTGGGCGTTGGGTGAGTGCGCGTTTGAGCGCTGAAAACCAGTGCCAGCTGTGGGTGCCGCCTGGTTTCGCGCATGGCTTTGTGGTCTTGTCGGAGGTCGCGGAATTTTTGTACAAAACCACCGATTACTACGCGCCCGCGCACGAGCGTTGCATCGCTTGGAACGATGTCGACTTGGCCATTGATTGGCAGTTGTCGGGCCTCGAGCCTGCACTTTCGGCCAAAGACCAGCAAGGTGTGGCTTTGGCCCAAGCGTCATGCTTTGACTGAAGCTGGTGCGCCAAGCGGCCGCAGGCCCAAGCGTTGGTGCGCAGCTCCCTCGGGTGGAGGGCATTTGGCAAGCTAGGGTTTTCACTAATCCATATATTAGCAATTACGCATATAGTTGTTTTCTGAATGCCATTGGAGAACCCTTTGCAGCCAAGCCACGAAGTCTATGAATCTGTTGCACGCTATTTCAGTGTGCTGGGCGAGCCCACTCGCTTGAAGATTCTCAGCGTCATTTGTGGTGGCGAGCAGTGTGTCTCGGACATCATCCAAGCGACCGGATTGGCGCAAGCCAACATCTCGCGCCACTTGGGTTTGATGTACCAAGCCGGCATGTTATCGCGGCGTCGTGAAGGCACCCTCGTGTACTACCGAGTGGGCGATGCGTATGCCAGCGAGTTGTGCCGTTCGATTCGCAATCAAGTGCAGTTGCGCTTGCCCCAAGACCCGCAGGTTCAAACGCCTCGGTCCAAGGTGAGCCACGCGTTTTTTCATCACCCTACAAAGGAAACCGCACGTGTCTGAAGACTTGAGCCAAACCATTGGGCGCGTCTTGCCGGCGCCAGAAAACCACTTTGACACCGCTCAGTTGGAGCAGGCGCGCAAGGCCCGCCGCAGCTTCATGGGCAAAGCCCTGGCCATGGGGGCGGGTGTTGCCGCTGCTGGCCATGCCGCTGCCGCGCCCAAGGGCGAAGATGCCATTCTCAAATTGCCCGCTCACTCCACTGGTTTGGGGCAGCCCGTTGCGACTGACGGTTACGGTAAGCCCAGCAAGTGGGAAAGCAATTTGCAACGCCGCGAAAGCCCGGGTCTGACCCGCGTGGGCGGTGCCTCGGTGAGTTTCTGCCCCCTGCAAGGCTTGTTCGGCATCATCACGCCCAGTGGCTTGCATTTCGAGCGCCATCACCAAGGCTGGTGGGACATCGACCCGTCTCAGCACCGCTTGATGATCAATGGCATGGTCAAGCGCGAGCGCGTCTTCACCATGGATGACCTCATGCGCTTGCCCAGCGTATCGCGCATTCACTTTATCGAGTGTGGCGCCAACACCGGTCCCGAGTGGGGCAACGTGGCCTTGCCCTCTGTACAGTACACCCACGGCATGATCAGTTGCTCCGAGTTCACTGGGGTCTTGCTCTCCACGCTGTTGGAGATGTGCGGCGTCGATAAGAAGAACGCCAAGTATGTGTTGGCGGAAGGCGCCGATGGTTCGTCGATGACGCGCACCATTTCCATGGAGCGCGCGATGGACGACGTCATCGTCGCTTGGGGCATGAACGGCGAAATGCT
>JALRFN010000410.1 GCA_023268425.1 Burkholderiaceae bacterium
CCGGCATTGGCGGCACGGGCGTGGTCGGCTTGCTGCAGCGGGGCAATGGCGCCCGTTCGATCGGCATGCGCGCGGACATGGACGCCTTGCCGATCACCGAAGTCGCCAACAGGGCGTACGCCAGCGTCCATGACGGGGTGATGCACGCTTGCGGTCACGATGGCCACACCGCCACGCTGTTGGCCGCGGCCTGGTACTTGGCGCAGCATGGGCAGTTTGACGGCACCCTGAACTTGATTTTCCAGCCTGCCGAAGAACACCCCGGTGGCGCCGCCTTGATGCTGGCCGACGGCTTGTTTGAGCGCTTTCCATGCGATGCGGTCTATGCGCTGCACAACATGCCGGGTGTGCCCCAGGGGCATTTTGTGTTCATTGACGGAGCCGCCATGGCCTCGTCCGACGATGTGTTCATCACCCTGCGCGGTGCGGGTGGACATGGCGCCATGCCGCACCGCGCACAAGATCCGGTGCTGGCGGCTTCACACATCGTGGTGGCCTTGCAAAGCATCGTGTCACGCAACGTCAATCCGCAAGACACGGCGGTGGTCACCGTGGGGGCCATTCACGCGGGACAGGCCAACAACGTGATTCCCGCCGAGGCCAGCTTGTCGTTGAGCGTGCGCGCCTTGAGCCGGGAGGTGCGTGATTTGCTGCAAGAGCGCATCACCGCCTTGGTGCACCACCAAGCCCAAGCTTTTGGCGTGCAAGCCGAGGTGGACTACAAGCGCGACTACCCCGTGTTGGTCAACACGCCCGCTGAAACCGAGCTGGCGCGCCAAGTCGCCACCGCGTTGGTGGGCGCTGATGCGGTGGTGGCTCATGGTCAGGCCCTGACGGGCTCTGAAGATTTCGCTTTCATGTTGGAGCACTGCCCCGGCAGTTACTTGATGGTCGGCAACGATGCGGGTCACAGCGCCAGCCAAAGCACCACCAGTCCTTGCTTGTTGCACCACCCTGGCTATGACTTCAACGACGACAACATCGGCATTGCTGCGGCGTTTTGGGTGGCCTTGACCGAGCGTTTTCTATCGGCCTGATCGGGCCATTTCAATCAATTGCGTACCCCCTCAACTTAAGGAGACAAATCATGCGCATTTCACGACGTCAATGGGTCTTGGCCCAGGCTGCAGCTCTGGGCTTAACGGCCTTCACGCCCACTTGGGCTGCTGAGCAGGCGCTCAACCTGGCGGTCTTTCCCGAGCCCAAATCCCTGTTGGTCGGCTGGGGTCAAACTGGCCCAGACCAACTGGTCAATGGCAACATTTACGAGGGCTTGTTGCGTTATGACGCCCAGCTCAAGCCCATGCCCGGGTTGGCCGAGTCGTGGACCATCAGCCCAGACTTGAAAACCTACACCTTCAAGTTGAAAAAAGGGGTGAAGTGGCATGACGGCGACGCCTTTGATGCGCAAGACGTGGTCTTCTCCATCGACAAGTTGGCGCGCGGCGTCAACCCGCGTGCGCGCGTGGCACTGGCCTCAGTGGACAGCGTGCAGGCCAAGGACGCCTACACCGTTGAGATCAAGATGAAGCAGGTCTTCGCCCCATTCATCGGTTTGTTCGACGTCAGCACCATGCCGATTGCCCCCAGCCACTTGATGGACAAGGTCGAGATCAGCCGCAAGGTGCCCGATGTGCCCTTGATCGGTACAGGCCCCTACCGATTCAAGGCCTGGGAAAAGGGCTCATACATTCACCTGAGCGCAAACCCCAGCTACCACGAGGCGGGGGTGCCCAAAATCAAGGACGTTTACTACCACGTCATTCCAGACGGTGCGTCCAGAGCAGCGGCCTTTGAATCGGGCAAGATCGATGTGCTCCCAGGCGGCACCGTCGAGTACTTCGATGTCCCGCGATTGGCCAAGTTGCCCGGTGCAGCCGTGACCACCCAAGGTTGGGAAAAGTTCGCCCCACAAGCGTGGATGTGGATCAACCAGCGCAACCCCGTTTTTCAAGACCTCAAGGTGCGCCAAGCCCTGAACGCAGCGGTGAACCGCGATGCCATGTCCAAGATCTTGTGGGGTGGTTATGCCTTGCCCGCCAATGGCCCTTTCCAACGCAAGACCGCATTCCACAGCGACCAGGTGAAACAAGCCAGCCACGACCTGGCCGCGGCCAAAGCCGCTTTGAAGGCCTCTGGCTACAAGGGCGAAAAATTGCGTTTGGTGGGCTTGCCTTTTGGTGAGACCTGGGCGCGGATGGCGGAGATGGTGCGCCAGAACCTGACCGAGGCTGGCTTCAACGTCGAGATCGTCAGCACGGACTTGGCTGGTGCCGTGGCCAAGGCTGCGAATTGGGACTTTGATCTGGCCTTCACCTTCATGTACCAGTACGGTGACCCGGCGCTGGGCGTGAGTCGCAACTGGACCACATCAGCGATCGCCAAAGGCTCAGCTTTCAACAACGTCGGGGGTTACAGCAACCCACAAGTGGATGAGTTGTTTGCACGCGCCGCCTCTGAAGTCGATCCCGCCAAGCGCGCGGCCGACTACGCCAGCATCCAAAAGACCTTGGTGGACGATGTGGCGGCTGTGTGGCTGTTGGACTTGAACTTCCCCACGGTGTACCGCAGCAAAGTCAGCAACCTGATCAACTCCAGTATCGGCCTCAACGACAGTTTGGGTCGCGCCAGCATCCAGCCTTGATCGGCACTTGAGCAAGGAGCCACACCATGGCCAAACTGGTTTTTTTCATGCGCCGATTGGGCCAAGGTGTGGCCACCTTGCTGTTGATTGCGATCATCAACTTCATGTTGATTCGCGCCGCGCCGGGTGATCCGGCGACGGTTTTGGCGGGTGAGACGGGTGCCGCAGACGAGCAGTTCATGGCCGAGTTGCGCGCCCGCTTCGACCTCGATCGGCCGTTGCCTCAGCAACTGCTCAGTTACCTGGGGCGCTTGCTGCAAGGTGACTTGGGCGAGAGCTACCGCCAACAAGCGCAAGTCTTGGACTTGATCTTGGAGCGACTCCCTGCGACCTTGCTCCTGACCATCAGTGCCTTCGTGCTGTCCTTGCTCTTTGGCGTCGCCTTGGGGGCATGGGCCAGCCGCCACGCGGGCAAATGGCAAGACAGCGCCATCACCACACTGGCCATGGTCTTTTACGCGACGCCTCTGTATTGGGTCGCCTTGATGGGCGTGTTGTTGTTTTCTGTGCAGCTGGATTGGTTGCCCGGCTTTGGCTACGAGACCGTTGGGGCGCAGTTCACCGGCTGGGCGCGGGTCTTGGACATCGCTCACCATTTGGTCTTGCCCACGCTGGTGTTGGCCTTGTTTTACATGGCCATCTACGCGCGCATGACCCGCGCCACCATGCTCGAAGTCGCGTCGCAAGATTTCATCAAGACGGCCCGTGCCAAGGGCTTGCCCGAGTCGCGCGTGGTGCGCGCGCACATCTTGCGCAACGCCTTGTTGCCTGTGGTCACGCTGGCGGGCATGCAAGCGGGGGCCATGGTTGGGGGCGCCGTGTTGATCGAAACGGTCTTCGCTTGGCCGGGCATCGGGCGCTTGTTGTTTGAGGCGCTGGCGCAGCGCGACTACGCCTTGTTGCTGGGCACGTTCTTGGTCACGGCGTCGATCGCGGTTTTGTTCAATTTACTCACCGATGTGGTTTACACCTGGGTTGACCCGCGCATCGAGCTGAGCTGAAAAGCGGCATCACATGACACATTCACATGCACTTTCTTTCGCCCAGCGTTTTGCGCGCAACCGTGGCGCGGTCTGGGGTTTGCGGATTTTGGCCGTGGTCTTGCTGGTCGCCCTGTTGGGCCCTTGGTGGGTCGGGCACGACCCTTGGGCCATGCTGAGTCGGCCATTCGCCGCGCCGGGCAGCGAAGCCGGGTTTTGGCTGGGCACCGACGCCATGGGCCGCGATGTGGCCGCCGGTCTGGTGCAAGGCGCGGGCATCAGCTTGCTGATTGGCTGCGTGTCGACACTGGTGGCCTTGAGCATCGGCGTCACCTTGGGGGCCTTGGCCGGCTACTACGGCGGTTGGGTCGACACCATGGTGACGCGCTTCACAGAGCTCTTCCATGCCGTGCCGGGCTTTGCTTTGGCGATTGTTCTGGTCGCGATTTTTGAGCCCAGCTTGGGCTCCATCGTGGTGGCGATTGCGGCGGTGACCTGGCCGCCCGTGGCGCGCCTGGTGCGCAGCGAGTTCTTGAGTCTGCGCCAACGCGAATTTGTCCAAGCGGCGGTGCTGATTGGCCAAAGCGACTGGCGCATCATCTTCACGCAGATCCTGCCCAACGCGGTTTCGCCGATCGTGGTCATGGGTTCATTGATGGTGGCCAGCTCCATCTTGCTGGAGTCCGCGTTGAGCTTTTTGGGTTTGGGGGACCCCAACTTGATGAGTTGGGGCTACATGGTTGGGGCGGCGCGCACAGCCTTGCGCCAAGCCTGGTGGGTGGCGATGTTTCCCGGCATGGCCATTGCCGTGACGGTGTTGGCGATGAACTTGGTGGGTGAGGGGCTGAGTGACGCCTTCAACACCCGCTTGCATGGGAGCGGCCGATGAACAGCGTCCAACCAAACACCAGTACGCCCGTGTTGCGCGTGCAAGCGGTCAACATCGCGCTGCCGCCGGGGGCCGACCGCGAGCTGGCCGTACACAAGGTCAGCTTTGACATCGCGGCGGGTGAAACCTTGTGCGTGGTGGGCGAGTCGGGGTCAGGCAAATCCATGTTGGCCAACGCCATCATGGGTTTGTTGCCAGCGCCGCACGTGCGGGTGACGTCTGGTCACTTGCAACTGCAAGGCGAAGATTTGTTGCAGGCCACGCCCGAGCGCCTGCAAAGCTTGCGCGGTCAGCGTGTGAGCATGATTTTCCAAGAGCCCATGACTTCGCTGAATCCGGTCATGCGGGTGGGGGATCAGTTGCTGGAGGTGTTGGACCACCACCACCCAGAGTGGAGCGCGGCACAAAAGCGCGACAAGGTCTTGGCTGCACTCCAAGACGTCGGCTTGCCCGAGCCAGAGGTCTTGATGCACAGCCACCCGTTTCGACTCTCCGGTGGGCAGCGTCAACGCGTGATGATCGCCTGCGCCATGCTGCTGGAGCCCGCCTTGCTGCTGGCTGATGAGCCGACCACGGCGCTGGACGTCACCACCCAAGCGCAAATTTTGAGCTTGATGAAAGACCTGCAGCGGCGCCAAGGCATGGCGATGATGTTCATCACCCATGACTTTGGCGTGGTCGCGGAGATTGCTGATCGCGTGGTGGTCATGCAAAAAGGCGAAGTCGTGGAAAGTGGGCTGGCTGCCGAGGTTTTGCGCCACCCCCAGCACCCCTACACCAAGGCCTTGATCGATGCCATCCCTCACGGTCAAGCGCGCCTACAAGCCGCTGAGCCTTCGCCCGTGTTGATGCGGGTCGAGGGCTTGAGCAAAACTTACCGCAGCGGTGGCAGCTGGTTCAAACCCGCGCGCGTGGTGCCTGCTGCGCAAGCGGTGAGTTTTGATTTGCGCCAGGGCGAGACCCTCGGTGTGGTCGGCGAGTCCGGTTCGGGCAAGTCCACCGTCGGGCGTTGTTTGATGGGTTTGATCGCACCGGATGCCGGACGCATTGAGTTGGGTGGCCAGTTGCTGCCCGCCGATGTCCAAGCGCGCAGCGTCGCCGAACGCGGACGCATTCAAATGGTGTTCCAAGACCC
Organism: Burkholderiaceae bacterium; assembly: GCA_023268425.1. Taxonomy (GTDB): domain Bacteria; phylum Pseudomonadota; class Gammaproteobacteria; order Burkholderiales; family Burkholderiaceae_C; genus RS62. The sequence goes on from JALRFN010000410.1 coordinate 5,649, forward strand.
GTTTGCATCACTGAACCCGCGCCACACGATTGGCAAAACCTTGCTGGCCGGGCCGTTGGCGCAAGGCGTGTCTTTGGATGAAGCGCAGGAGCGGGTGCGTGACTTGCTGCGTTGGGTGGGCATGACAGAAGACGCCATGTCGCGCTACCCGCATGAGTTTTCCGGAGGCCAGCGCCAACGCGTGGCCATCGCCCGTGCATTGGCCATGCGCCCGCAAGTCATCGTCGCCGACGAGCCCGTCTCGGCTTTGGATGTCTCCGTGCAGGCCCAGGTCTTGGAGCTGTTTGAGCAGGTGCGCCAGAGCTTTCGACTGAGCATGGTGTTCATCACCCACGATTTGCGCGTGGCCGCGCAGATGTGTGAGCACATCGCGGTGATGCAACGCGGCAGCGTGGTCGAGTACGGCCAGGCCGCGCAAGTTTTGGGTCAACCGCAGCACGCCTATACCCGCGAGCTGTTGGCCGCAGCCCCCCATTTTTGAAAAGGAATTCAGCATGAACGAAACCACGGCTTGGCGCGCCAGCGCCAGCGTCTTGGCCCCTGCCATCGCCCGACGAGACATCACCGCACGTGCGGCGGTGGAGGCCGTTTTGGCGCGCATCGATGCCTGTAACCCAGAGGCCAATGCCTTGGTGGAGGTCATGCACGCACAGGCGCGTCAGCAAGCCGACGCCGCTGACGCCAAGCAAACGCGAGGCGAAGCCCTGGGGCCTTTGCATGGTGTGCCCATCACCATCAAGGTCAACGTCGATGTGCAAGGCCATGCCACCACCGACGGCGTGCCTTTGCTCAAAGACAATCTGGCGCAAAGCGATTCGCCGCTGGTCCAGTCGCTGCGCGAGGCGGGCGCCATCATCGTGGGACGCAGCAACACCCCAGCCTTTTCGGTGCGTTGGTTCACCGACAACGATTTGCATGGGCGCACCTTGAACCCCTTTGACGCGGGGGTGACGCCTGGGGGCTCCAGCGGCGGCGCGGCGGCGGCTGTGGCCTTGGGCATGGGCGCCATTGCCCATGGCAACGACTATGGCGGCTCCATCCGTTATCCGGCTTGGGCCTGCGGCGTGGTCGGCTTGCGACCGACGGTGGGTCGCATCCCCTCGTACAAGGCCAGTGCGCCCAACCGCATTTTGAGCAACCAAATGATGTCGGTGCAGGGGCCGCTGACCCGGTGCGTGGCGGATGCGCGATTGGCCTTGGCCGTGATGGCCCAAGGCAGCCCCACCGACCCCGGTTGGAACCCCGTGCCCCTGACGTTTGCCGACGCGCAGCAGCCTGTGCGTGTGGCCATGATGGCGCGCCACCCTGCTTACGACGTGGACCCCAGCGTTGAAGCCGCCGTGCGCCAAGCCGCACAGTGGTTGTCCGCGGCGGGCTATGCAATCGAGGAGGTACAAGCGCCACGCTTTGAGGAGGGCGCAGCCTTGTGGAATCAGTTGGTGCAAGACGACATGCGCCGAGGCGCTCAGGCCGCCATTGAGGCCCACGCCGGTGCGGGCACGCGCAATGCCTTGCATGGCTACATGGCGAATCTGCCGGGCTTGGACCGCGATCAAACTTTGGACGCTTACGCCGAGCGCTTCAACATCTTGCGCGAGTGGGGCGAGTTCATGGCGCGTTACCCGCTGATCTTGATGCCCAATTCCTGGCAGCGCCAATTCCCCATTGATGCCGACCAGCGGGGTGATGACGCGGTCAAAGCTTTGCTGCAGGCCCAAGCGCCGCTGTTGGGCACGGCCATGATGGGCTTGCCTGGCTTGTCTGTGCCCACTGGACTGGCGCAAGGCTTGCCCACGGGGGTGCAACTGGTGGCGTGGCGTTACCGCGAAGACCAGGCTTTGGCGGCTGGAGAAGTCATCGAGCGTGCAGCCGGCTACGACGTGCTGCGGGCCTTGGGCGTTTGAATCGGGATTCGGCTTTCGTTTGGCCCCTCGTCCCATTGGGGGGCGCGATGGACGCACGCGTCACCCGAACGCTTGTGTAGGATGGTTGCATGATCTTGAACCCACAAGAAACCGCCCAAGCGCTGCCCTATGTGGCCTTGGCAAAAGCCATCGAGCGTGTGGCTTGCGACCCGCAGGTGGAGGTGCCGCCTCGGCGCATCATGGATTTGCCCAATGGCGGCAAGTTCTTTGTCATGCCTGCCGTGGCGCCGCGCGTGGCCATCACCAAGCTGATCACTTTTGTGGCTGACAACCCCACCCGTGGCCTGCCCACGATACAGGGGGATGTGGTGGTGTTCGATCCACAAAATGGCCAACGGCGCATGATTTTGGATGGCCCCACCGTGACGGCGCGACGCACGGCGGCGGTCTCTTTGTTGGCTGCGCAACGCTTGGCCAACCCAGCCGCAGATGGACCACTGTTGGTGGTGGGAGCGGGTGTGCAGGGGCGTTCCCACATCGAGGCGTTTCACGAAGGCCTGGGGGTGCAAGAGGTTTGGGTGGCCTCGCGCAGCGCCAGCAGCGTGCAGGCCTTGGTGGCGCACGCCCGCAGCCTGGGCATGCGTGCCCGTGGTGTCGACGACGCCAATGCCGTCATGGACCAATGCCCCTGGGTTGTCAGCACCACTTCTGCGCAAGCGGTGAGCCTGCATGCGAGCCCACGCGAGGGCGCTTTTGTCAGCGCCGTGGGCGCGTTCACGCCGCAGATGGTCGAGTGGTCGGCAGCGGTTTGCCAACACGTGGCGCAGACCGGGCAGCTGCTGGTCGATACGCGAGACGCCGACCACGAAGCGGGCGACTTTTTACAAGCCGGTTTGGATGTGCCAACCATGCCCACCTTGGCCGACGCCTTGCTGGGGCGAGCGCATTGGCGCCAAGGCGTAAAGCCTGGCGCGACGGTGATGTTCAAGAACTGCGGCTGGGCTGGGTGGGACTTGGCCGCTGCTTGGTGTGCGGTCTCGGCCTGAACCTGGGTCAGTCAGTCATCCAATCAGCCTGCCAGCCTGCTGGCTCGCGCAGCGCCCGGCGCTTGCTTCAGCGAAAGGTCGCCAGGTGGATGTTGGTTTCCGTGCTGCGGATGCCTTTGATCAAGCGCACACGTTCCAATATTTCGGACAGCTCGACCATGGAGCGCGCTTCCAATTCGGCCAGCAAGTCCCAGCGCCCGTTGGTGTCGTGCAAGGTGGTCACGCCGGGTTCACCCAGCAAGCTGGCGACCACGGCACGGGTCTGGTTGCCTTCCACCAACACGCCCATCCAAGCGCGGATGCGTTCGGGCTCCGCCTCGGGGCGAAGCCGCACCGTGTAGCCCACGATCACTCCGTCTTGCTCCAACTTCGCAATGCGGTTGGTCACGGTGCCTCGCGACACCTTGAGGCGGTGGGCCAAGGTGGCCACCGTCATGCGCGCGTTCTGGCGCAGCAGGGCAATCAGTTGGTGGTCTAAATCATCCATTTGGACATTATGGCAATAAGTGCTGACATTTTGTTTGAAAAATGTCATTTTGTATCAATAGTTGCCGATTTACTCTGCCGCGACCCGCGCAGACACTGCCTGAACTGAACAACGCACGGCGCGCTTGCCCACCTGCTTGCCTCGCACGCATGGGGTGAATCTGACTGCGCCACGCCCACAACGGAAATCAGCCATCGAAACCCCGCATCCCCAGTGATGCACAGCAAGGAAGACACACCCCATGACCACGACCACCACCATGACGCGCCTGATCCGCGCGCAGACCTTGGCCACTTGGCTGCGCGATTACGGCGTGGCCAACGCCATGGAAGACATCGCCCACCACATCCACGACGATTTTTTGCGTTGGCCGGAGTTCGACAAATCGGCCCGTGTGGCCTGTCATTCGCCCGATGGCGTGATTGAGTTGATGCCGGTCGCCGACGCCCGTCTGTTCAGCTTCAAATACGTCAATGGCCACCCCAAGAACACCCGTCAGGGTTTGTCCACCGTGATGGCGTTTGGGGCCTTGGCTGACGTGGACACGGGCCGCCCCCTGTTGCTCAGCGAATTGACCTTGACGACGGCGCTGCGTACCGCGGCCATGTCAGCCTTGGCTGCGCAAATTTTGGCGCGCCCAGACAGTCGGGTCATGGCCTTGATTGGCAACGGCGCGCAAAGCGAGTTTCAAGCCCTGGCGTTTCAACGGTTGCTGGGCATCACCACCTTGCGCGTGTTCGACGTGGACGCGCGGGCCACCCAAAAACTCATCGCCAACCTCGCGGGTTCGGGCTTGCAGATCGAAGTTTGTCGCGATGCACGCCACGCTTGCGAAGGCGCCGACATCGTGACCACCGTCACCGCAGACAAAACCAACGCCACCATCTTGCTGCCGGACATGGTGGCACCTGGCATGCACATCAATGCCGTGGGCGGTGATTGCCCCGGCAAGACCGAGTTGCACGCCGAGGTCTTGCGCGCTGGGCGGGTGTTTGTGGAGTTTGAGCCGCAGTCACGCATTGAAGGCGAAATTCAGCAAATGCCAAGCAATTTCGCCGTCACCGAGTTGTGGCGGGTGATGTTGAACAAGGCCTCTGGGCGCACCAGCCCCGAGGCGATCACGGTGTTCGATTCTGTGGGCTTTGCCTTGGAGGACTACGCCGCTTTGCGTTACTTGTATGTGCAAGCGCAAAGCCACGGCTTGGGTGAGTGGGTGGACTTGGTGCCTGCCTTGTTTGACCCCAAAGACCTGTTCGCTACCGTGACCAACAAGGCGGACGCAATCGCCGCCGCTTGAGGCTCAGGGCGCCCCGGCAGCGGCTGTGGTGCGGCCCAGTGCGGCCTGCCGCCGCTGCCACAGCAAAAACACCATGGACACGCTGGTCAGGCTCAGCATGGTCAAGCCCACGTCACGGGCGTCGTGGTTGGGCATCAGGCCCACCGCGTAGCCACTGAGCGCGCCGGAGACTTGTTGCAGCAAGCCCGCCAGCGCTGCAGCGGTGCCCGCCAATGCGGGGACCACCCCCACTGTGGCCCCCAGCGTCGGCGGCATCAACAGCCCATGGCCAATGCCCACCAAGACCAAGGGCGCGGCAAAGCTGAAGGCCGTGGCCCAACCCGCTGCGATGAAGGCCAGCAACAGCCCAATGCCCAACAGCGTCAAGCCGTGGCCCAGCAGCATCATGCGCATGTCGCCGTAGCGGTGCGCCCAATGGCTGGTGGCGTAGTTGCCCACCATGTAGCCCAGTGGAATCACCATCACGTACCAGCCCACGCCGTCGGGGCCGACGCCGTAGTGGCGCAAGACAATCGGCGTGGCGGCCATGAAGGCGTAAAACGTCGACGCGGTGGCGGCCAAGATGACCACAAAGCGCTGGAACGTGGCTTCGACCATCAAGCGGCGGTATGCGCGCCCCATATCGACCAGCCAGTGCCCTTGGCCTGCTGCGCGTTTGCGCGGCAAGTTGAGGCCACGCCAGGCCATGAGCATCAAAACCAAGGCCAGCACCGCCAGCAAGCCAAAGTTCCAAGCCCAGCCCCAATGCACGTGGATGTAGCCACCGATCACCGTGGCCACGGGTGGCGTCACCCCCAGCGACATGCCGATGTAGGCCATGGCCTTGGTGCGCGCGGGGCCTGCAAAGACGTCTTGCACGCTGGCGCGGCCAATCACCATGCCCGACGCGCAGCCCGCGCCCAACAAGGCCCGCGCAGCAATCAAGGTGTTCAAGTCGGTGGCGCTGGCTGCCAACAAGGCGCCGGCCAAAGCCAAAGCCAGACCCAACAGCAAAAACGGTCGACGCCCGTAGCGGTCAGACAGTGGGCCGTAGACCAACTGCATGCCCCCATAAGTGACCAAAAAGGCGCTCAAGGTGAGCTGTACCGTCGCTTGGTCGCGACCAAAAATCTCGCCCCACTCCTGCATGGAGGGTAAGCAAATCGTCATCGCCAACAGACCATAGACGACTTGGGCGACCAAATTGAATAGCAACATGAGCACGATTATCGGGGCTCAGCCACATGCTGTCTCAAACGGCCTGTCGCCTCAGCAAGCCACCCCCATCGCCGTGGCGCCGCCGGGTGGGGTGTCGCCCTGGTGGCCTAGCCAGCGCGCTGCAGCAGGGTTTGGGCCCGCAACACCACCGGACGGTCGACCATTTGCCCGTCCACCTGCACCGCAGCACCGTCGCTGTTGCGATCGGCGGCCAAGACCCGCTGGGCCCAGTCCATCTCGGCGTCGCTGGGGCGCATGGCGGCGTGCACGCCCGCCACTTGTGCAGGGTGGATGCACAGCTTGCCTCCAAAGCCAAAGCGCAAGGCGCGCTGTGTGTCCAGATTCAAACGCTGGGTGTCTTTGACGGCGACGGTGACGCCATCAATGGGTGGGGGCAGTTGCTGAGCGCGGCTGTGCAGGCTCAAGGCAAAACGCAAGGGGTCGAGCTCGCGCTCGTCGTCGCTGCAGCTGATGCCCGAGTCGGCCATGAAGTCGATGTGGCCCAGGGCCAGCCGGGTCACTCCCGGCACGGCGGCGATGGCGCCCAGGTTGAGGTAGCCGGATACGCTCTCAATCAAGGGCACCAAGCCGACGGGGCCAATGGCGTCGACCACGCCGCGCAGCGCCTCGGGTGCGCTGGCCTTGGGCCACATGATGGCGTCGACGCGCAGACCGCTTTGGGCAAACCACTGCAAGTCTGCGTCGCTGTCGTTGAGCCGAATCAGCACGGGTGTGGTGGCGCTGTGCAGCAGCGCGGCTTGTGTCGCCAGCGCTTCACGTGCCGCGTCTTTTTCAGTGACGGGCACGGCGTCTTCCAAGTCAACGATGACCGCGTCGGCCCCGGCGTCCAGGGCTTTGGTCAAGCGCTCTGGGCGGTTGGCGGGCACAAACAAAAAGCTGCGGGCGTGGGCTACGGCGGCGAGTCGGGGTGTTGTCATGTGGCGTTGGCTATGGATTCGAGCACCAGGCTGCGCAGCAGCGGCAAGCGCCCGGTGAACAAGTGATCAGCGCCAGGCACCACGGTCACTGGGGTGCCGCTGGGTCTGGCCCAATCGAATAGGGCGTTCAAGGGCGCGGCTTCGTCGCGCTCGCCTTGAATCAGGCGCATTCCCGGGGTTGGCGGCGGGGTGTCGTAGTGGCGCCCAGCGGGCACTTGGCCGCAAGGCAGGCCAATCAAGACCACGGTGCTGGGGGCGTCTGCCTTGGGTGCCAGTTGCGCGGCCAAATGAGACAGCACATAGGCACCAAAGGAAAAGCCCACCCAGACCTGTCGAGCCTGCGGGCGGCTGCGGCGAATGGCCTCGTGCAGCGCGCGCAAGTCGCTCAGCTCGCCGCGACCGTGGTCGTGGCTGCCGCTGCTGCGGCCCACGCCCCGAAAGTTGGGCCGCAAGACCCACCAGCCTTGGTCCGCCAAAGCGGTGGCCAGCGCGTGTGGCACCTTGTGCTTGGCGCTGCCGCCCAAGACGGGGTGCGGGTGCGTCACCACTGCGATGCCGCGTGCGGCGGGCGTCGTTGCGGGGTTGACCAGCAGTTCCATGACCTGCTCGCCGCAAGCGACCAGGTGCTCGCCGGGAGCAGACAGGGCGTCGAGGTCAAGGTCCATGGGAGCGGCCATTTTCAGATGGCTCGCTGCGCACGCCAATCGGCAATCGTGTGGTCGCTGAAACCCAACTCGCGCAAGAGGCTGTCGGTGTGCTCACCCAAGGCCGGGATGTCGCCCATGTGTGGCGCAAAGGTGTTGGAGCGCCCGGGCGGCAACAGGGCAGGCACGGGCCCTTGCGGTGTGCCCACCTCCACCCAGCGCTGGCGCGCTTGCAGTTGTGGGTGAGCCCAGACATCGGCCATGGTGTTGACGCGGGCGTTGGCGATGCGTGCCGCCTCCAGGCGCTCGATCACCGCTGGTGCGCTCAAGGCCGTGAAGATGCCTTCGATGATGGCTTTGAGGGCCTCGCGGTTGGCCACGCGCTTGGCGTTGGCGTCAAAGCGCGGGTCTTGCGCCAAGTCGGGCTGCTGCAGCACCACGGCGCAAAACTGCGCCCACTCGCGCTCGTTTTGCAGGCCCAACATGACGGACTCACCGCCTTGCACCGGGAAGGGGCCATAGGGGTAAATGGTCGCGTGCGCAGCGCCCGCACGCGGCGGAGGCGAGGCGCCGTCCAAGGCGTAGTACATGGGAAAGCCCATCCACTCGACCATGGACTCCAACATGGAGACGTCGATTTCGCTACCCAAGCCGGTCTGACCGCGCTGCAACAAAGCGGCCAAGATGTTCGAATAGGCATACATGCCCGCTGAAATGTCGGCGATGGAGCACCCGGCTTTGGCCGACTCATCGGGCGTGCCAGTGACGCTCAAAAACCCCGACTCGCTTTGAATCAACAAGTCATACGCCTTTTTGTCGCGGTAAGGGCCGTCGTCACCATAGCCCGAAATGTTGCACACGATCAGCTTGGGGTGACGCGCGTGCAGTTGCGCAAACGACAAGCCCAAACGCGCCGCAGCGCCGGGGGCCAGGTTTTGCACCAACACGTCAGCCTTGGCCAACAGCGCGTCCATGACGCCGCTGGCGGCCTCGTGTTTGACGTCTAGCGTCAGGCTTTCCTTCGAACGATTCGTCCAGACAAAGTGCGAGGACAAGCCCTTGACCCGTGCGTCATAGGCGCGGGCGAAGTCGCCGACGCCAGGGCGTTCGATCTTGATCACGCGCGCGCCCAAATCGGCCAATTGGCGGGTGCAAAACGGCGCGGCAATGGCGTGTTCCAGGGTCACGACGGTGATGCCATCGAGGGGCTTGCGCATGGTGTGGGTCATTCTCAGAGTGCGGGCGGGTGCGATGAAGTTGGCGGGTGTTTGACCACCAAGCTGTGCATCATATTTGGCGTCATCGCGGTGAGCTGATGCAGGCGTGTCATGCGCTCGCCTCGTTTGCTGGCGGATGGAGGCGGTTTGGGGACGGTCACACTCAACTCACGCATGCAACGACGTCTGTGCCCCTCGGCCTCGGTCGGCGCGCCCGCGTGCAAACCCTCGGATTGCCCGCTCGGCTTCAGCCCATGGCTGGATTGACCGCAGGGCGTTTCGTTGCAGGCTGTCCTGTGCGCCAAGGAGCACGCCAAACATGCGGACCACCAGGGGCATCCATGCAGGCTTTGTCGCTCAAGTGTCAATTGGAATTTTTTTGAGGCCTTACCGTTGTCCACAACTCACCAAGTCGGTCAACCATTGGGCTGCGCCAATACAAGCGGATTGAGGCAGCGCGAGCAATCTAGGGTATCGAGCAATGAAACTCAGGCTTTCGCAGCAAACCATTGTTTTTGGCTTGTTCATCCTGCTTTTCGTCGGGTTCTCGGCTTTTCTGCCGGGGTTTGCCTCTTTAGGCAATTTCCTCACGCTGCTCCAAAACGTCGCATTTCTGGGGATCTTGGGGATGGGCATGGCCTTGGTGGTGATCGGTCGCGGGATCGACATTTCCATGATTGCCAGTCTCGCGGTGCCGCCCGGTTTCTTGCTCCAGATGGTCGCCAACGGGCAGCCGTTGGCGTCTGCTTTATGGGTCGCTGTGGCGGTGGCTTTGCTGTTCGGTTTGGTCAACGGCTGGCTCATCGCATATGCCGAAGTGCCCTCGCTGTTCACGACGCTGGCCACCGGTCTCTTCCTCGCGGGCTTGGGTCAAGCCTATTTGTTTCGACTCGAAGTGGTGCAGTGGACGGAGGGCATGGACGCTTTGGCTTGGTTGGGGCGAGGCACCACGGTGGGTATTCCGACGCCGGTGATCATGTTTGCGTTCGTGTCCTTGGCTTGCGCGATCTTTTTGAAAAAAGTGCGTGCCGGTGTGTTCATTTATGGCATCGGCGACAACCCCAATGCCGCCCGAGCAACCGGGCTGCCCGTGAGGCCGATCGTGGTCCTCGAATATGTATTGGCCTCGCTGATCGGGGTGTTGGCCGGCATCGTGATGGCGGCGTCGGTGGGCAGCATGGCCACCCGAATATTCAACTCCACCATGATTTATGACGTGGTTCTGGTGGTGGTTCTGGGCGGCATTGGTCTGTCTGGTGGTCGCGGCGGCGTGGTCAACGTGATCATCGGCACGCTGTTGATTGGCGTCTTGCTCAATGCGATGACGATCATGGATGTCGGCTACTCCGTGCAGAACATTGTCAAAGGCATTGTCTTGTTGATCGCGATCTTGGCTGATTCGATCATCAACCCGCGAAATGAAGAGACGGCCCAGCAGGGCGATATTTGAGTTTTCACCGTTTCCATCCGGAAACATCAACCCCAAAGGAGACAAGCATGAAGCACGCGAGTAAATGGACACGGGCAGCTTTGGCCGCCACATTGGTGATGTCGGTGGGTTCTGCGTTCGCGCAGGGCAAGGGATTGGATGAGCCTTTCCGCGAAGGCTACAAAAAGGCCTTAGCCGGCAAGGTGGTGGGCTACATCCCCGTTGCCATGGGTTTTGATCTGGGCATTGGCTGGTACGAGGGCTTGAAGAAAGAGCTGGAACCACATGGCATGAAGGTGGTTGCTCGCGATCCAAACTGGAGCACCAGCGCTGGTGCGCAAGCCATGACCGCCTTGATCGCGGAAAAGCCGGCAGCGATTGTGTTGCACAACCCCGATGTGCAAACCTATGCCAAGTTGATCCGCAAGGCCGAGAGCGAAGGCATTTACGTCATTCAAATCAACATGCGCTCCCAGCAGCCCTCTACGGCCTTTGTTGGGGCGGACTGGGTAGACATTGGTGAAATGACCACGGCCGCCACGGTGGCCGCGTGCCAAGGCAAGTCCAACAAGATCGCCATTGTTCAGGGCGCACCGACTGCAGCCGCCAGCGCGTACACGCTCAAGGGGGTTGAGAATGTGTTGGCCAAGAACCCCCAAATCAAGGTGGTGTCTAACCAAGCCGCCGATTGGGATGCTTCCAAAGCCAAGGCCATCACGCAAACCGTTTTGAAGCAGCACCCAGACCTGTGTGGCATCGTTGGCTTCTGGGATGGCATGGACATTGGCACGGCCGCCGCTGTCAAAGAAGCTGGCTTGCAAGGCAAGGTCTTTGTGGCCACTTCGGGCGGTGGTGAGCAAAGCGGTGCTTGCGACCAAGTGATGAACGGCGCCTTCAGTTACAACGTGAGTTACGACGTGCCGACTCAAGCGAGCAACATGGCCGCCATGATCAAGTGGCTTGTGCAAGGTGGGGTGAAGGCAGGCGCGGCCAAGCAAAACATCTACACCACGTTGGTGCCGCTGACCAAGGCAAACGCAGGCCAAGAAGGAGCCTGCTGGAAGCTCAGCAAGAAGTAAGCCGGGCTCTTTTGCTCTTGACTGTCTAGAAGGCCGAAGCCATGAACGAAACCCTGACGCGACTGCGCTATCAATACTGGCCAGACCACTGGCTGGGAGAAATTCTGTCCAAACGTTGGACAGAAACGGCGATTCCAGTGCTGCTGTTGGTGGCGGTTGTTCTGGCTTCGGGCCACATGATTGACAACTTTTACAGTGAGACGGCCATTGCCAGCACCTTGAGGCAAGCGTCTGAGATCGGGTTTGTGGTCTTGGGTCTGGGCTTGGTCATGATTGTGGGCGGCATCGACTTGTCGGTCGGCTCTATGTTTGCGCTGACCAACTTTGTGGCCTTGATGTTGATGCACGTCTATCAGGTCTCGGTCCCTGTCGCGGTGCTTGGGACGCTTGCGTCGGGGGCTTTGCTGGGCGCGGTCAATGGCTTGTTGGTGGGCTACCTGAGACTGCGGGCCTTTTTGACGACCTTGATCACGCTTATTATTTTTCGCGCCGCCTACGAAATTCTGAGCCTGGAGTATTCGACAGCGATCGCCGGTGGATTGCCCGACTCCGACCTGTGGTACTTCATGGGAGACGAGGCTGTATTGGGCCTGCCCTCCGTGGCGTGGGTGTTCATTGTGGTGGCCTTGGTGGGCCACATCACGCTGACGCGTTTGCGCGTGGGCTGGCACGTCATGGCGATTGGCGGGTCTCGACGCTCGGCCTACAACAGTGGCATCGCGGTGCGCTCAACAGTGGCCATGTGTTACGTGATGAGCGGTGTCTTGACGGCGCTGGGCGGTTTGTTTTTTGCCGCTCGCTTGGCCACGGCGGGCGCAGACATTGGCGTGGGCCTCGAGATCATCGTGGTCACGGCTGCTGTCTTGGGCGGGATCAGCCTTGGGGGTGGTCGCGGCTCGGTCACCAAAGCCATCGTGGGCACCTTGATTGTCTTGCTGATCATCAATGGCTTGACCACGCTTTCTGCGCCCGGCGGTCTGACCCGCATGGTGCTGGCCACAATTTTGTTGTTTGCCGCTGTGATCGATGTGCGCTGGCTCAAAAACCGCCAGCGAATCATCAGCCGGGTGTATGTGAGTCCGGCCTACCACAATGTCCCCAAGCCGCCCGAGTGCAGTCACGAGACCAGTGGCCCATGGCAGTTGAACAACAAGCTGCGCGACGTTGAGCTGATTGGTGTGGGGCAGGTTGAGGCGCCGGAGGACGTCATTCTCGACGCCGAAGACAACTTGTACTGCGGTTCGCGTCATGGTGACATCGTGAAGTTCTATGCGCCCGATTACACCCGCATGGAGATTTTTGCGCACATCGGCGGACAGCCATTGGGCCTGGCCTTTGACCGCGACAACAACCTGAACGTCTGTGTCGGTGGCATGGGCTTATACCGGGTTCGACCCGATCGCACGGTCGAGCGCGTCACCGACGAAACCAACCGGAGTTGGAGCTCGATCAACGACGACAGCCGGCTGCGGTTGGCGGATGATTTGGACATTGCTGACGATGGGCGCATTTTCTTCAGTGAAGCGACCACGCGTTATGAAATGCACGAGTGGCCAGTCGATGGCCTGGAGGCCCGAGGCAACGGACGCATCGTTTGCTATGACCCCCGCAATGGCAGCACCAAAACGCTGCTGAGGGGCTTGCGGTTCCCCAATGGCATTTGTATCGCCAGCGACAAGCAGTCCATCTTGTTTGCAGAGACTTGGGGCAATTGCATCAAGCGCTATTGGTTTGACGGCCCTCGCAAGGGGGAAGTGAAGACGGTGATTGACAATTTGCCCGGGTACCCAGACAACATCAATTTGGCCTCGGATGGTCACTATTGGTTGGCGTTGGTGGGCATGCGCAGCCCCGCTTATGACTTGGCCTTGCGAATGCCCGGTTTCCGCAGGCGGATGGCGAAACGGGTGCCGCTGGACGAGTGGTTGTTCCCCAACATCAACACGGGTTGCGTGCTCAAGTTCAGCGAAGACGGTCAGATCATTGAGACGCTTTGGGACTTGGGTGGCGTCAACCACCCCATGATCACCTCGATGCGGGAGCACAAAGGCTACTTGTATCTGGGCGGCATCTTGAACAACCGCATCGGCAAATACAAGTTGCAAGACGCCGATCCGCATTTCAGCCAGTACGGCAAGCGCTGGGGGACCACCACATGATGAATCCGATCAAACGTTGGTGGAATGCATTCACGGGCAGAGAACAAGCTTCAGTCGCCGTGCCCGTGATGGACGGCAAACTGAAGCCGAATCGCACCATTGACGACGCCGAGGTGATCTGTGAGTTGGATGGCTTGGATGATCTGTGCATTCAAGGGCAAGACATCGCGATCACTGCGGGTGCGACCGTTTATCTCCTCGTCGGGAACCAGCCCCAGGCGGTGTATCAAGCAGAGGGGCTGATCACTGCGATTGCTTCACCCAAGCCCGGCGAGTGGGTGATTGCCGTCGAGGGCAAAGCACTGCGTTTTTTGCAGTCGGGTGGCGACGAAATGAAAGAGGTCATGCGTTGGACCCCACCGACAGACTGGGGGTGCGAGGCCATCAATGCCATTCATTGCGAAGGTGAGTCTGCCGTCTGGCTGACCAACGGCGCAGAGCGTCAAAGCGTGTTGGACTGGAAAGTCGACTTGATGTCACTGGGCTCAACTGGGATGGTTGTTCGTTTGGATCGCAGCACCGGTCAAGCCGAACAGATTGCGCAAGGCTTACCCTACGCTTTTGGTGTCTGCGCGCACGACGGAGATGCCTTGGTGAGTGCCAGTTGGGGGCATCGCCTGAGGCATTTGCGCGCAGGTGCCAGCAGCCCTTTCACGGCAGAGTTGCCTGCATATCCCTCGCGGTTGACGCGTTCATCCGGTGGCGGTTACTGGCTCTCGTGCTTTGCGGTACGAACACAACTGATTGAATTTGTGCTTCGCGAGCCCGCGTACCGCAAGCGCATGATGCAGGAAATCCCCATGAATTATTGGATTGCGCCTGCCCTCAGCAGTGGCCACGACTTTTTAGAGCCCCTTCAAGGCGCGGGGGTCAAACAAATGGGGGTGTTGAAGCCTTGGGCCCCACCCAGGTCTTACGGCTTGGTGCTTGAGATCGATCAGGACGGCAAAATTTTGCGATCTCTGCACAGCTTGGTCGACGGCGAGAACCATGGGGTCACGGCGGTGCAAGAGAGTGCTGGCCACCTTTGGATGGTTGCGAAAGGGCGTGGTCGATTGTTGAGGGTTGACCTTGCACAAGGAGTCAGCAATGGGTGAGCAGATGAATACCGTTGCGCTTGCTTTGCGAAAGGCAACGAAGAAATACTCGGGCGTGCCCGCGATTGAAGAGGTGGATTTCGAGTTGCGCTTGGGGGAAATTCACGCACTGCTCGGGGAAAACGGCGCGGGGAAATCGACCCTCACCAAAGTCATGGCGGGTGTCGTGCAGTTGTCCTCCGGCGAAATGTTGGTGGATGGTCAGGTGGTCAACCCGCAAAACCCGCTGGAGTCTCGAGAGCTGGGCATTGCCATGGTTTTTCAAGAAACCAGCTTGGTGCCCACAATGACTGTGGCGCAGAACTTGTATCTGGGCGAAGAGAAGTTCTTCAATCGTTTGCGTGGCATCTACATCTCAGCGCAGCAGTTCCTGCAGTCTTTGAACTTTGATGTGGACCCGACCGCCACCGTTGCCCAATTGGGCGCGGCCAAAAAGCAGATGGTCGAAATTGCTCGAGCGGTGCTCCATCAAGCCAAAGTCATCATCTTTGATGAGCCCACGGCGACGCTGACTCCCGAGGAGAAAAAGTACTTTTTTGATCTCGTGCACCAGCTCAAAGCGCGCGGGGTTTCGATTGTGTTCATTTCGCACGCCTTGGAAGAAGCCTTGCTGCTCGCGGACCGCATCACGGTTTTGCGCGATGGGCGGCACGTACTCACCGATGAGACCGCCAATTTGGATCGGCCCAAAATTGTCCAAGCCATGGTGGGCCGAGACTTGTCGCAAACGATTTACGGACAGAGAAAGACCTTTGTCAGACCGGCTGGGGAAAACATTTTGTCCATTCGCAACTTGCGCATGGCAAACATGGTCTTGAACAATTCCTTGTCTGTTTTTGCCGGGCAAGTGACGGGGGTGTTTGGGCTGGTGGGCGCTGGTCGAACCGAGACCTTCAAAGTGGTGTCGGGTTTGATCAAACGCGACTTCTTTCATGGCGGAGAAATCTATTTCAAAGGAAAGCCGGTGCGCTATCGTGTGCCTCGACCCGCTGTGGCCGATGGGATTGCCTATGTGTCTGAGGATCGCAAGGTGGAGGGCTTTTTCGAAACCATGTCGATTGCGCAAAACATCTACATGGGGATGATGGGCAAGTTGGGTCGCGCTTGGGCCTGGGTGTCCCGCGGACAAGCGGAAAGTGTGGGCGAACACTGGAAAAAGCTGTTGAACATCAAGGCCATCAGCAATGACGTGAAGGTGATTGAGCTCTCGGGTGGGAATCAGCAGAAAGTGGTGATCGCCAAATCTTTGGTCCAAGACCCAGACCTCATCATCTTCGACGAACCGACCCGCGGCGTCGATGTCGGGGCGATCGCTGAAATTCACGCGGAAATCAATCGCTTGGCCGACGCAGGCAAGGCCGTGGTCGTGATCTCCTCCTACCTGCCTGAAGTGATGTCGCTGTCGGATCGCATTTTGGTGGCCAAGCAAGGCAAAGTCGTGGTGGAGTATTCAGCCACTGAGGCCACGCAGGAAAAAATCATGTACGCGGCGATCCACTGACGCATCACGGTAGACGCTTTGGGTTTGAAGGCGACTGCGTCCCAAGCAAGGTCGTTGGTACCTTCATCGATTGGCAAGCCCATCACCACAGCCTTGTGCCCGTGCCCAGCGCCATTTCTGGCCGCACCCAATCGCTGTGCTTGGGGTTCGCCCAAGCCCATGCATTGCTTGATGGCCGAGGTCTTGCTCGTCAGCGAGTTTGCAGGCCGTCGCGCGCCTGCGCACAGGCTTGCAAAAACGTCAGCAGTGCGCGGGTGGCGGGGTTGAGCAATTCCAGTGGGTGGTGGCAGATGATGAATTGGCGCTTGGCCCAGGCGTCTTGCAAAGGCACGATGGCGATGGGGTGGGCTCGCGCAAATTCGGCAGCGATCTCGCGCGGGGCCAGTGCGATGGCCAGGCCCGCGACCACGGCGCGCATGGCGACTTCGTGGTTGGCCATGACCACGCGGGGCTGCCAAGCCTTGCCTTGGCGCGCCGCTTCTTGGGTGGCGATGCGGTAAATCATGCTGGTCACCGGCAGGCCGACGTGCTCCCAAGCCATGGTCTCGGCAAAGCGCACGCTGTTTTTTTCGCTCAAGGGGTGCCCCGGTGGGGTGACCACGGCCAATTCGTCGCGGATGTAGGGACTGGTGCTGAGCTCGTGCATGTCCACTTGGTCCCAAGCAATGCCCAGCGCGGATTCGCCCTCCAGCACGCGCCGGGGGATGTCGGGGCTGATGGCCTCTTCGATGTCGACGCGGATGTCGGCGTGCGCTGGGGCCTTGAGGAATTGCGCCACGTCCATGACCAGGCCTTGCGCGATGTTGGACGCGGTGGCCAAGACCCGCACTTGGCCGCGAATGCCTTGGCTTTGTTCGCGCATGTCGCGTTGCGCGCGCTGGGCGATTTGCAATATCGCGCGGGCGTGGTGCAGCAAGGTTTCGCCCGCCGCTGTGGGCACCATGCCGTGGCGCTTGCGGCTGAGCAGGGGGGCGTTCCATTGCGCCTCCAAGGTGGCCAAGCGTTTGCTGATGGCCGAGGCCGCCAGGGCGCAGCGGTCGGCGGCGCGGGTCAGGCTGCGCTCTTCGCAGACCGCCACAAACAGCCGCAAAGTGGTCAAGTCCAGGTCTCTCATGATTTTCCCAAATGGAAATATTTAGGCGACAAAAAAGAATTTTATTCGCCTAATGGAAATATAGACTGCGTGCTCATGAATGTTCCCTCACCCTTTCCCAGTGGCGCCGTGACGGTGCGCGAAGTGGGTTTGCGAGACGGCTTGCAAATCATCCCGCGCGTCATGCCCACCGCCGACAAATTGGCCTGGCTGCACGGCGCCTACGCCGCTGGCCTGCGCGAAATTGAAGTCGGCTCTTTTGTGCCGCCGACGCGCATGCCGCAATTGGCCGACACCGCCGAGTTGGTGCAAGCCGCTTTGGCCTTGCCAGGGGCCAAGGTGTCGGTCTTGGTGCCCAACCTCAAAGGTGGCTTGTCGGCACTGGCCTCTGGCGCGCACGCCATGCTGTTTCCGGTCTCCGCCAGCGAAGCGCATTCGCTGGCCAATTTGCGCAAAACCCCCGCCCAAGCGGTGGCTGAGGTGGCCAACATCCGCGCCGAACGCGACGCAGCGGGCTCGCGTTGCGAGATCGAAGTGGGCATCAGCACGGCTTTTGGCTGCACGATCCAGGGCGTGGTCGAGCCTGCCGCCGTGGTCGCCTTGGTGCAAGCGGCCTTGATGGCCGGGGCCGACACGATCAGCTTGGCCGACACCGTGGGCTACGCCGACCCGCGTGCGGTCAGCGAGTTGGTTGCAGCCGTCGAGCGCGTCGCGCCGGGGCGCGTGGTCGCCGCGCATTTTCACGACACCCGAGGCTTGGGCGTGGCCAACGTGATGGCCGCCTTCCACGCGGGCATTCGCCGCTTCGACGCCTGCTTGGGCGGCATCGGCGGTTGCCCACACGCGCCCGGCGCCAGTGGCAATGTCGCCACCGAAGACGTGGCCTATGTGATGGCCAGCATGGGCGTGCAAACGGGGCTGGATCTGGACGCCTTGTTTGCCTTGCGCGAGCAGCTCCAGGGTTGGTTGGTTGATCAGCCCATGTACGGCCACATCGCTGCGGCGGGCCTGCCCAAAACCATGAACACCAAGGAAGCCGCATGACTGCCCCAGCCACCGATTCGCCATTGCCCCAGCCCTTGAAGGGCGTGCGCGTGGTGGAGTTCACGCACATGGTCATGGGCCCCACCTGCGGCATGTTGTTGGCCGACATGGGGGCAGAGGTCATCAAGGTCGAGCCGATTGAGGGCGACGCCACGCGGCGTTTGCTGGGCGCGGGCTCGGGTTTCTTTCCCATGTTCAACCGCAACAAAAAAAGCATTGCCATCAATTTGCGTGACCCCGAGGGCGCGCAAACGGCGCGCGATTTGTGCGCCAGCGCTGATGTGGTGGTGGAGAACTTCAAGCCCGGTGCGCTGGCGAAATTTGGTTTGGATCACGCCGCGCTGTCGGCCACCAACGAGCGCTTGATTTATGTGGCCTGCAAGGGCTTTTTGCCCGGGCCTTATGACCACCGCACGGCCTTGGATGAGGTGGTGCAAATGATGGGCGGCCTGGCCTACATGACGGGCCGACCCGGCGACCCCTTGCGCGCGGGCACCAGCGTCAACGACATCATGGGCGGCATGTTCGCCGCCATTGGCGTTTTGGGGGCCTTGATTCAGCGCGGCATCACCGGCAAAGGCATGGAAGTGCAGTCGGCCTTGTACGAGAACAACGTGTTCTTGATGGGCCAGCACATGCTGCAGTACGCCATGACCGGTCAGCACCCCAAGCCCATGCCGGCGCGCGACAACCCTTGGGCGGTGTACGACGTGTTCAATGTCGCCGATGGCGAGCAGATCTTTTTGGCCGCCGTCAGTGACGGTCAGTGGCGGGTGTTTTGCGAGGTCTTGGGTTTGCAAGATCTGCTGGACCGCCCTGAGTTGGCGACCAACAATGACCGCGTCAAGGTGCGTCCCTGGTTGCTGGAGACCTTGCGCGCGCGTTTGGCCACGCGCACGGCCAGTGAATTGGCCGCCATCATGGAGCAAGCGGGTTTGCCGTTCGCGCCAATTCGTCGGCCTGAGGACTTGCTGGACGACCCGCATTTGTTGGCCACGGGCGGTTTGGCCGATGTGCGCGTGACCGATGGCGACAAAGCCGGGCAGGTGGTCAAAGCCACTTTGGCACCGTTCACCTTGGCCGGGCAACGCTTGCCCGTGCGCCTGCAGCCGCCACACCTAGCCGAGCATTCCGACGCCATATTGAAAGATTTGGGTTTTTCCACCGAGCGCATCCAAGCCCTGCACGCGACAGGTGCAGTGGGTTGATGGGGCATACAAACACTTTTAACCACAACGACAGGAGACCGTCATGACCACCACTACCTTCACCCGCCGCGCCACTTTGAGCGCTGTTGCTGCCGCTGCCTTGGCCGCATGGAGCCCCGCACAAGCGGCGGAACACACCATGCGCATCAGCCACCAGTTCCCGCCCACACACCACTCGGCGGTCAACATCGCCCAGTTCGCCAAAGATGTCTCTGCGGCCACCCAGGGCAAGGTCGAGGTGCAGATTTTCGGTGCAGCACAGTTGTACAAGCCCAAGCAACACCACGCCGCCGTGGCCAGCGGCAAGATCGAGTCGGCGATGATTTTGAGCTTCCAGTGGGGCGGCAACATCCCCGAGATGAGCGCCACCATCATCCCCTACCTGATGACCAGCGTGGAAAAGCAAAAGAGCTTCGTCAAGGGCTCAGAGGCGTCCAAGTTTTTGGACGCCAAGATGGACGCCAAAGGGGTCAAGAACATCGCTTGGATCGTCGACACCAACGACGGCATCTTCACCGCCAACCCGCGTGCCTTGGTCAAGCCTGAAGATTTCCAAGGTCTGAAAATCCGTGGCCTGAACAAGATGTTTGACGCGGGTCTGGCGGCCATGGGCGCCACACCTGTGTCCATGCCGGGCTCTGAGGTCTACCAAGCGCTGCAAACTGGCGTGATCGATGCCGGCTTCACCGGCGTCAAGGCTGCCAACTCACGCAAGTTCTACGAAATCCAAAAGTACGGCGTGGCCTCCAACATCATCTTGGCTTTTGACAACCTGGTGGTGAACCCGGCTTGGTGGAGTGCCTTGCCCGCCGACATCCGAGGTGCCATCCAAACCGCTGCCGACCAGGCCGTACAGCGCTCGATTCGCACCGCCAACGGTGTGCCTGCTGAAGACGTCGCGGTGTTGAATGAAAAAGGCATGAAGGCAGTGGCCTTGACCAAGGCGCAAGAAGACGCCATGGCCGCGGCCATGCAGCCGGCCGTCAAGAAGGCTTTTGTTGAAGAAGCCGGTGCCGACGGCGAAAAGCTGTTGAAACTGCTTGAGCAACTTTGATGCATCCTGCTCCCAGTGGGCAAGCCAGCGGCACTGAGCCGCTGGCCTTGCAGATTTACAGCCGTTGGGTGCAGCGGCTGACGACAGCGGCCCAAATGCTGTCGGCATTGGGCATCTTGTTCTCGCTGGTGGCCATTGGCGCGGCGGTGGTGTTGCGTTATGTCTTCAACGCCGCGCCGGTGTGGGTCGACGAGCTGGTTGGCTTCACGCTGGTGGCGGTGGTGCTGCTGGGGGCGGCAGCCAGTTTGCGCCACGGCGAGCACATCGCGGTTGATTTGATCTTCACGCGACTGGGCCCGGTGGGCCGTCGCCGCATGGTCTTGTGGTCAGCCTTGGCCACCTTGGCGGTGGCTGTGCTGTTGGCGGTCAATGGTTATTCGGCGATTGCGCTGGCCAAGATGCTGGGCTTGCTCAGTGAGGGCTACCTGGAATGGCCGGTGTGGATCTTGATGCTGCTGTTGCCCGCCGGCGGCGTGCTGTTGGGCTTGGCTGCGATTGAGGTGGGTTGGCGTGCTTGGTGCGGCGTGCCGCTGGCGCCAGGGCACGAACACGGGGACGCTGTCGAACAGCGCGATGACGCATGACGATTGCCTTGTTTTTCCTCGGCTTGCTGTTGCTGTTGTTCACTGGCTTGCCGATTTTTGCCGGCCTGACCTTGTTTGGTGCCAGCGTGCTGTACCTGACACAAGGTGGCGTCGGCGCGGTGGCGGAAACCATTTTTGTCGAGTTGAACCACTACCTGTTGGTGGCCATTCCGCTGTTTGGCTTCATGGCGCACGTGATGATTCGCGGGCGCATCGTGGATGACCTCTACAACACCGCCTACACCTTCACACGCCACTTGCCGGGTGGCTTGGGCGTGGCGACCATCTTGGCTTGCACGGTCTTTGCCGCCATTTCAGGCTCCAGCGTGGCCACGGCCATGACCATTGGCGCGGTGGCGATTCCGCAGATGCTGCGCTTTGGTTATGACCGCCGCACCGCCTACGGCTTGGTGGCCGCAGGCGGCACGCTGGGCATCTTGATCCCGCCCTCTGGCCCCATGGTGTTGTACGGCGTGACCACCGACACCTCGATTGGCGGCTTGTTCATGGCGGGTGTGGTGCCCGGCGCCTTGATGGCGGGGGTGTTCATCGCCTGGGCCTTGTTGCGCACCGCCTGGTCGCAGCAAGGCGTGCAACGCGAGCCACGCGCGACGCTGCGCGAGATGTGGCAAGCCTTGTTGAAGTCGGCTTGGGCATTTTCTTTGCCGGTGTTTGTCTTGGGTGGCATGTACGCCGGGGTGTTCACGGCCACCGAAGCGGCGGCGGCGGGTGCGTGGTTGGCTTTGTTTGTGGCCTTGGTGGTGTACCGCAGCATGAAGCTCAAAGACATCTGGGCTTGTGCAATCGACGCCAGTCGCTTGTCGGCGATGTTGTTCATGATTCTGGCTGGGGCCACGGTGTTTGGCCACGTCTTGACCAAGCTGCGCATCCCGCAACAAATCGTCGAGTCGGTGATTTCGGCCGATGTGGGCGTGACGGGCTTTTTGTTGATCATGATGGGCCTGATCTTTGTCATGGGCATGTTCTTGGAGTCGATTGCCATCATCCTCATCACCACGCCGGTGATCTTGCCCGCGATGATTCACTTGAACATCAACCCCATTTGGTACGGCGTCTTGTTGGTCATCAACTTGGAGTTGGCGCAGATCACGCCACCCGTGGGCATGAACCTGTTCACCATCAAAGCCATCACCAAAGCGCCGATGGGTGAGATCGTGCGCGGCTCGCTGCCCTATGTGGTGTTGATGTTTGCGGTCATGGGCTTGGTCATGGCGTGGCCAGACATCGCCTTGTGGTTGCCCCAGCACATGTTCTGAGTGCGGGCATGAACACCTTGCCTGAAGCGGTCTGCGGGCCAGTGCTGTTTTTGTGCGCCGATGCTCAGCAGCTTCGCCAGCAGTTGGCCGGCGCCTCGCTGCTGGGGCAAGCGCGCCCGGTGCTGCGCGACGACGTGTCCACCGACGAGATCATCCCCTTGCCCGCGATGGTGCATTTCGACGCCACCTTGGGTCGCTACCCCTACACGGGCTTGCGCGTGCAGGCACAACACCCGATTGGCGACAACGCCATCGCCCAGGCAGGCATTCGGGTGGTGGTGGGCGGCAAGCGTTATGGCAAAGGCAGCTCGCGAGAGCACGCGGTGGTGGCCGAACGCAGCGCCGGTGTGCAGTTGGTGATTGCCGAAAGTTTCGAACGCATCTACCGCCAAAACGCCGACAACGTGGGCTTGTGGACCTCCACCGACTTTTCGCTCTTGGACCAACTCGCCCGTGGTGAGCCGGTGCGGCGAGAGCAAGTGCTGCAAGGCCGCGACCCCTTGGCGCAGCGCATTGTCCAAGCGGGTGGCTTGTTGGCCTTTGGCCGCCAAGCCCTGCGCCAAGCACAGGCAGTGGCCGCATCGCCCAGCGCGCAAGCACGCACCTTGTTTGAAAAAATCATCGACGCCCACCGCGTGCAGGTGCCAGGCTTGAGCTTAGATGCAAGCGTGGCGTTTGTGCGCGTGGACCAGCGCTTCATCCACGAGTACTACACCGGCATGATTGACCACCTGTTGGGCCATGTGCCGGCCGGTGGCTTGCACGAGCCCGCCTCGGTGCTGTGTTTTGAAGACCACCTGAGCTACGTGCACGAAAGCCCGGTGCACGTGAACCAAGGCTTGCTGCCCTTGGTCAATGGCTTGTCGCAAGCGCATCGCGCCTTTGTGCGCCGCCACGGCTTGACACACCACGGTTACCGCCACGACTTGCCCGCAGGCGATGCGCGCAACGCAGGCTCCCAAGGCATCTCGCACGCGATGATGACCGAGCGCCATGCCCAGCCAGGCGCCTTGGTCGTGGGCACCGACTCACACACGCCACATTTGGGCGCGCTGGGTTGCGTGGCTTTGGGCGTGGGCAGCACCGACATGGCCAACGCCTTGCTCACGGGCGTGGTGCGGGTGCCTTTGGCGCCGTCTTTGTTGGTGCGTGTGAACGGCGTGTTGCCGCCCGGCGTGATGGCCAAAGACTTGGTCTTGCAGCTGTTGGCGCGTGACGATGTGCGCGCCGGTGCAGGCGTGGGCAAGGTGTTTGAGTTCACGGGCGCTGCGGTGCAAGCCATGTCGGTGGACGAGCGCGCCACCTTGACCAACATGTGCGCCGAACTGGGGGGCTTGACGGGCTTGGTCGCGCCCGACGCCGAGACCGAGCGCTTTTTGACCCAGCGGCGCGGTGTGGCACCGGCTGACTTGAGCGTGTGGTGCAGCGACCCTGGTGCGACTTATGCGCAGGTCATGGACATCGACGCCGCACAGTTGAGCCCATGGGTGGCGCGCCCGGGCGACCCTGGGCAGGGTCTGGCTTTGCAGGCCTTGCCGGAAGCCGAGCGCCCGCGTGTGGATTTGGCTTATGGCGGCAGTTGCACTGCAGGCAAGCGCAGCGACTTTGACGCCTACCACGCGGTGTTGGCGTGGGCACAAGCGCGCGGTTTGCGCTTGGCCGAGGGCACCACTTTGCTGTTGCAGTTCGGCACCGAAGACGTGCAAGCCTATTGCGAAACACAAGGCTACTTGGAGACCTTTGCCGCCATGGGCGTGCGGGTGCTTCACCCGGCTTGCGGGGCTTGCGCCAACTGCGGCCCCGGTGTGTCCACGCGCGCCGACCAAGTCACGGTCAGCGCCATCAACCGCAACTTCCCTGGTCGCAGCGGCCCGGGCCAAGTCTGGTTGGCCAGCCCATACACGGTGGTGGCCAGTGCGCTGGCGGGGCGCTTGTCGTCTTGGGCGGAATTGCAAAACCTGGTGACCGCCTGAGCTCTTGCGGGCTGAACGCAGGCAGCTTGGGGGCGTTCAAGCCGGGGTGGCGGCGGGTTTTTGCATCAATTTTCCTGTTGTGAGCGGGCGCTCACTGATGGCCAACGCCATTGAAATCGAACCCGATCAGTGCGCTTGTCTGCTGGCGCGCACAGCGTGTGTTGAAGCGGCTTGGAGGAACAAGCGCCAGCCCATATACTGTATAAAAAAACAGTATTTGAGCCATGAACTTGCCCACCTCCCCCCCTTTTGCTTTGGACGTCGCGCATGGGTCTGCGGCGATTTGGCGTGCCCATGAAGGCGCCGATGCCACCTCGTTTGAGGTGGTGAGCAGCGCCTACCCCGCCTTGGACGCCGTCTTGCCCAGCGCCGGCTGGCCTGTGGGGCAGTTGAGCGAAATCCTGTCGCACCAGCCATTGGGGGCCGATTGGCAGTTGGTCTTGCCCGCCGTGTTGGCGCAGCAGCGCGCGGCTTTGGGTGCGGGGTGTGCGCGCTGGGCGGGCTCGGTGGTGTTGGTCAATCCGGTGCACCCCCCATTTGCACCGACCTGGGCGGCTTGGGGCTTAGACACCTCGCGTTTGGTGGTCTTGCAGCCGCAGTCGCCACAGGCTGCCGCTTGGGCCACCGAGCAGGCCTTGCGTTGTGCCGACGTGGTGGCCGTCTTGGCGTGGTTGCCACACGCC
>JALRFN010000011.1 GCA_023268425.1 Burkholderiaceae bacterium
AGCACGGACCCTAGGCTAGACGTCCCGTCGATGGCCCCGAAGGGCCAGCCCCAGGAGGCCCAGGGCCAGGGCCCAGAGGTTGAAGTGCTGAAACACCATGGCCAATTTGCTGCGCATGGTTTGTAGTTGTTTGGCGTTGACGGCTTGCAGCATGCCGTCTTTGGCGGTGCGCAGTTGCAGTTCCTCGCCTTGCACCAAGACGCGGCCGCTGTGCGGCCGCTCCAGCAAGTTGATGCAGCGCAGGAAGGTGGATTTGCCTGAACCGCTGGAGCCGATGATGGCGATCACGTCGCCCGCGCTGGCGCTCAAGGACACACCTTTGAGCACCTCGTGTTGGCCGAAGCGTTTGCAGATGTCGAGGGCTTGGAGTTGGTGTGTCATGTGCAGCACAGTCGCGGGGGGTGTCAGGGCGTCAGCAGTTCGCCGGTTTTGAACGCGGTCGCGCCAGCGATCTTGCCCAGGTCCATGTCGGGCGTGGCCCAGCGTTGGATTTGGCGTTGGAAGAACAGGCCGTCAATGTCGGCGCGAACGGCGGTGGCTTGGTTGCTCATGGGCTCGACCACGGTGGCGATGGCATCGCCCGATTTCACGGGTGTGCCGGGCGTCAGGTGGTAGTCGATGACCCCCGCGTGGGGCGCGCGCAGGGTTTGTACCCCGGCCAGCGGCGTGGGCGCGCAGCGCGCACCCGGCAGCGGTTCGGCTTGGCCGGCGACGACACCCAGGTGGGTGAGGTATTGCATCAGGTGCTCGGCGTCTTGGCGGGCCCACGCGCCGCCCACATCGGTTTGGCCGCGCAGCTCAATGGTGCTGCTCAGGCACGCCAGTGGGACGGGCGTGTCAGCGCCCACGCGCTCGGCCAGTCGCCACCACAGACCAGACAGGGATTCGTCAAAGCACAAGGCCGCGCCCGAGCCCTTGGCGTAGAGCACGGCTTCAGCGCCCAGGCAGCGCGCCAAGGCGTCGGCCCGTGGCGTGTGGGCGTAGGGTTCTTCGACGTAGAGGTGCATGACGGCTTCAAAGTCGCAATGCAGGTCCAAGACCACATCGGCGTCGTGCGCCAAACGCAGCAGATGCAGGCGCAAACAGGCCAGCTCGGTGGTGGGGCGTTGGGCCATCAGCCACTGGTCCAAAGCTTGGCGAATGACGCGGCGGTTGTGGTCTTCGTCGCCACTCAATCGCCCGCGAACCGTGTCGAGGAGTTCCGTCGCAAAGTCGGGGTAGTGGCGGTTGAAGTTTTCGCCCGTGTTGAGTTCAAAGCGCCCGAGGTGGGCGTACATCAGGTGTTGGTTCAAACCAATCGGATTGGCCACGGGCACCAAGACCACTTCGCCGCGCAGTTCACCCGCCGCCTCCAGGGTGTCGAGCTGGTGGCGCAGGTGGTGCAACACCATCATGCCGGGCAGTTCGTCGGCGTGCAGCGCGGTTTGAATGTAGACCTTTGGCCCGGCGCCAGCCGAGCCGTAGTGCAGGCTCAAAAGTTCGCGCTGCGTGCCGCTGGTGCTGGGGCTTAAGGGGTGGCGTACGGTGCGCATGGCGATGGCCTCAGGCAGCACGCGGTTGCAGGTAGGCCAGCCACTTGCCTTCGGCCAGTTTGAACAAGCCCACCAGGGTGAAGGTCAGCGTGAGGTAGATCAGGCCAGCGGTGATGAAGGCCTCAAACGGCAAATAGTATTTGGCGTAAATGGTGCGTGCCGCGCCCGTGATGTCCAGCAGTGCGGGTACGGCGCTGGCCAACGAAGTCGAGTGCAACATCATGATCACTTCGTTGCTGTATGCCGGCAGTGTGCGGCGCAGTGCCGAGGGCAAGACGATGCGCCAAACCGCTTGCGCGCGTGACATGCCCATGGCTTGCGCAGCTTCGATTTCGCCTGCGCTGGTGTCGCGAATGGAGCCAGCCAACATCTCGGTGGTGTAGGCGCAGGTGTTGATCGCAAAGGCCAACATCGCGCAGAAAAAGGGTTGTTTGAAGGCCGTCCAAGGCCACTGTTCGTCCCAGCGGGCTTGGATGAAGTCCAGCTGCGCCACGCCGTAGTAAATGATGTAGAGCTGAATCAGCAGCGGTGTGCCGCGAATCACGTAGGTGAAGGCCCACACGGGGCCGTGCAACCACACTTGCGGCGAGACGCGCATCAAGGCCAGCGGAATGGCCAAGGCGCCGCCGACGACCAAACACGAGATCAGCAACTGCAAGGCGACCCAGGTGCCCTCCAGGTACATCAGCAGGTGCTCGGTCTGGAAGACGACGTCAAACTGCATCACAGTGCCCCGCGTTTGACGCCCACGCTGTAGCGCCG
Organism: Burkholderiaceae bacterium; assembly: GCA_023268425.1. GTDB lineage: Bacteria > Pseudomonadota > Gammaproteobacteria > Burkholderiales > Burkholderiaceae_C > RS62. The sequence goes on from JALRFN010000011.1 coordinate 2,295, forward strand.
CTCCACTTGCCGCAGGGCGATCAAAGAGACTGAGGACAAGATCAGATACAGCAGCGCCGCCAAAGCCATGAAGACCAATGGCGCGTTGGGGATGGTGCCGCGCGCGGCCGCCCCGGCTTGCTTGGCCAAATAGGTCAGGTCTTTCAGGCCCAGCAGCGAGACCAGGGCCGTGGACTTGAGCAAGACCAACCAATTGTTGGTGAAGCCGGGCAGTGCCAAGCGCACCATTTGCGGCAGCGTGATGGTGAAAAACACCCGAGCCGGGCCCATGCCAAAGGCCAGCCCAGCTTCGGCTTGGCCTTTGGGGATGGCCAAGATCGCGCCGCGAAAGGTCTCGGTCATGTAGGCGCCGTAGATGAAGCCAATCGTCCACACGCCCGCAACAAAGGGGTTGATGTCGATGTAGCTGTCGCTGCCCATGGCCTCCAGCGCTGCGTTCAAACCGATTTGACCGCCGTAAAAAATCAGCAGCATCAAGACCAGATCAGGCACGCCGCGAATCAGCGTCGAGTAAGTCGCCCCCAGCCCGCGCAAACCGGCACGGGGGGAAAGCTTGGCCGAAGCGCCCATCAAGCCCAGCACCAACGCGACCACCAGCGAGCCCAAGGCGACTTGGAAGGTCAGCCAGGTGCCTTGCAAGATGCTCAGCAGGTAGCCGCTGGTCATGCGGGACTCAAGTCAAAGCCAAGCGGTGCGAATCAATCGCCCCAAATGTCTATGCCCTTGAAGTACTTGTCGCTGTTTTTCTGCCACGTGCCATTGGCGCGAATGGCTTTGATGCCTTCGTCCAGCTTGGCGCGCAAGTCTTTGTCGGCCTTGCGCACGGCGATGCCAGCGCCCGTGCCAAAGTATTGGGTGAAGCTGGCCAGCGGTTTGCCAACAAACTTGTAGTTCTTGCCGTCAGCGGTATCCAAGAAGCCGCCTTGCACCTCCAAGACGTCAGCCACCGTGCCATCCAAGCGGCCAGACTTCAGGTCCAAATAGACCTGGTCTTGCGCTTCGTAAGCGGCGATGTTGACGCCCGCAGCTTTGAGCTCACCCATGGCGTAAGCCTCTTGCGTGGAGCCTTTCAAAACGCCGATGTTCTTGCCTTTCAGGCTGGCTGGTGTGCCATCGCTGTTGATGTCTTTGCGCACCACGACCTTGGACGGCGTGTTGTAGTACTTGCCCGTGAAGTCCACGACTTTGGCGCGCTCTTCGGTGATGGACATCGAGGAGATGATGGCGTCGTATTTGCGCGCTTGCAGGCCAGGAATCATCGAGTCCCAAACCTGTTCGACGAACACGCACTTGGCCTTCAAGTGCTCGCACAGTGACTGAGCGGTGTCGACGTCAAAACCCGTGGGTTTGCCGTCGTCGGTCTTGTAGGTGAAGGGTTTGTAGGTCGGGTCAATGGCGACGCGGATGGTCTTCCATTCTTTGGCGTTGGCCAAGCCAGACCAGCCGGCCAAACTCAGCGCCACAGCGCCGATCATGAGGGTGCGTTTCAACATCGTTCACTCCTAGGGAGAAGCAGGCTTTGACGTAAGCCCAAAGCAAGCATTCTAGCCACGACGGGTACCGGGTTTTCCCGGTGCGGGGCCCGAACACCGCCCTCACCAAACCTCGGCAATGGCTATAGAATCCGCAGCTTCACCGGGGGTGCCGCTGTGGCGGCTGAGAGAGTCCCCTACAACCTGATCTGGGTCATGCCAGCGTAGGGAGTGTGAGGCGTAAACGGCAGTGCCAGGCCGTTTGCCACCCATTCGTTGCTGCGCTCAGATCGCTTTTTTTGAGGAAGTTGAGAGCATGCGGCATTTTCCTTCGCTTGATTGTTCGCGCCTGGTGCGTCGTCTCGGCCTGGCCGCCTTGGGCTTGGCCATTGGTTTGGCGGCGCAGGCCGCTGACTTGCGTGTGGTCACCCACGAATCGTTTGACCTGCCTGCCGATTTGCTCAAGCGCTTTGAGCAAGCGCAAGGCGTGAAGCTGAAAATCGTCAAAGCGGGTGACGCGGGCGCCATGGTCAACAAGTTGATTTTGACCAAGGGCAGTCCGATTGGCGATGTGGTCTACGGCATCGACAACAGCTTGTTGGCGCGTGCGCGCGCCGCAGGCATCTTGGCGCCGCTGCCCAGTGGCTTGGCCGATTTGAAGTTGGCCCCTCAAGTGGCGCAAGCCGCGCCTGACGTGGCGCAGGCCAAAGACTGGTTGCCCGTCGATTGGGGGCACGTCACCTTGAACGCCGACAAGGCGTGGTTTGCCCAGTCGGGTTTGGCCTTGCCCAAGACTTTGGACGATCTGGCCAAGCCGGCCTACGCCAAGCTCTTGGTGGTGCAAAACCCGGCCACTTCCAGCCCTGGCCAGGCGTTCTTGGCCGCCACGGTGCAGGCCAAGGGCGAGGGCGTTTGGGATTGGTGGGCCAAGCTGCGCGCCGGAGGTGTCAAGGTGGCTCAGAGTTGGAGCGACGCTTATTACAAGGACTTCACCCGAAACGGTGGTGACCGGCCCTTGGTGGTCAGTTACTTGACCAGTCCCGCAGCAGAAGTGTTCTACAGCGAAAAGAAAATTGAGGTCTCACCCACGGTCAACGTGGCTTTGCCCGGCGGCGTCTTTGTGCAGGTGGAAGGCGTGGCTTTGCTCCAAGGTGGGCAGCAAACCAAGGCCGCAGAAGCCTTCGCGCGTTTCATGCGCAGCCCCGAAGTGCAAACCGCTTTGCAAACCACGATGTGGATGCTGCCGGTGCAAGCCGGCGTGGCTGCTGTGCCGGTGATGCAGCACGCGGGCCAACCCACAGAGGCGTGGGCGGTGTCCACCGAGTTGATGAATGCGCAAGGCAAAACCTGGCGCCAGCGCTTCTCGCAAACCGTGTTGCGCTGAATGCCTTCAGCCAAGGACCACTGAGGCCAGCGCTTGTCACCGCGCTTGCGCACCCTTGCCGTGGCCGCTTGGCCTTTGGCCTTTGTCGTGGCCTGGGCGGTCTGGCCTTTGCTCAGTCTGGTGGCCGAGGGCGCGCGCAGTGTCCAAGCGGGGGGCTGGGCCTTGTGGTGGTCGCCATGGACCGACGCCTACTGGCGAGGCCGCCTGCTGTGGTCGGTCGCGCAAGCGGCGATCACCGCGCTGGGCGCCGTGTGTGTCGGGGTGCCCGTGGCTTGGGTCTTGAGCCGCTACCAGTTTGTCGGTCGACGCTGGTTGGTGCGGGCTTTGATGTTGCCTTTCGTGGTGCCCACCCTGGTGGCGGCTTTGGGCATCTTGGCGTTGTGGGGGCCACAGGGCTTGCTGCCCTTGCCGTGGTCGGACTCGCCGCTGTTGCTGTTGATCGGCAATTTGTTTTTCAACACCTGCTTGGTGGTGCGCGGTGCCATGGGTGGTTTTGTGCAGGTGAGCGCTTCGCGACTGGCGGCCGCGCGCAGTTTGGGTGCCAGCCCCTGGCGGGCGTTTTGGCGTTTGGAGTGGCCGACGGCGCGCGGTGTGGTGTGGGCCTCGGCGTGTCTGGTGTTCATGTATTGCCTGAGCAGCTTCGGCTTGGCCTTGTTGTTGGGCGGCCAGCGCTGGGCCACCGCTGAGGTCGAGATTTACACGCTCGTGGCCCACGAGTTGGCTTTGGGCCAAGCCAGTGTCTTGGCCTTGTGGATGTTGGCCTTGTCGCTGTTGGTGGTGGCGTTCTACACCCGATTGATCTTGCGCCAGCGCAACAGCGCACGCGCGGATGCCTTGCCCTTGAAAGCGGTGCGTTCGTGGGCTGAAGGCCTCGGTGTAGGCGCCGCCGTCTTGGCCCTGTTGTTGGTGAACTTTGGCCCCTTGTTGGCTTTGTTGGTGCGCGCGGTTTCGGCCAGCGCGGCAGCGTGGTCGCACGCGTGGGGGCCAGACGCGGTCTTGGCGTTGGGCAACAC
>JALRFN010000036.1 GCA_023268425.1 Burkholderiaceae bacterium
GCACGCGACCGTCGGGGTCTTGGTGCAGCTCGATCAAACCGTGTTTGACTTCCACCTTGACGCTGCTGGCTTCGGTCAAGCCTTGCTCGCGCACGTATTGCACAAAACAACGCGCGCCGTTGCCGCAGTGCTCGACTTCACCACCGTCGGCGTTGTGGATGACGTAAGCAAAGTCAGCGTCGGGGCGGGTGGCTGCGCGCACCGACAAAATCTGGTCGGCGCCCACACCGAAATGGCGGTCCGCCAGCCAGCGGTACTGCGCTTCGTTCAAGCCCAACAAGCCTTGGGTTTCGTTGAGCACGACGAAATCGTTGCCAGCGCCGTGCATTTTGGTGAAGGTGATTTGCATGATGGCGCCATTATCTCTGGCCTCAAGCGCGCGACACGCGGGGGCGACATTCGGGCGCGGCCACATGTGGGCAAAATGCGCGTCATGAAACGCCCCCAATATTTTTTGCGCGAACAGCGCCAGCCTGTTGCCACGCGCCGTGCCGCCACCGTCTTGTTGTTGCGCGAAGGCCCCGAAGGCATGCAGGTCTTGATGACCCGCCGCTCTGAAAAAGCCAGTTTTGCGCCCGGTGCCTATGTGTTCCCCGGTGGCGCCGTGGACCCGGGTGATGGCCAGGCCAGCGGGGTGTTTCGCGACGGCCAAGACGCCACCGCGCGCGCCGACGCCATGGCCGCGATTCGCGAGAGCTTTGAAGAGCTGGGGGTGCTGCTGTGCAAGCGGGCCGATGGCAGTTGGGCCACGCAAACCGACATTGAGGCCCTGGACCGCTCGGGGCCGTTTTTTGAACAGTGCCAACGCCTGGGCCTGACCCCAGCGGCCAATGAAGTGCACTTGTTGGCGCACTGGATCACCGACCGCGATATGCCCAAGCGCTTTGATGTGCCGTTTTTGGTCGCGCCCATGCCGCCCGGACAAACGCCAATCGCCGACGAAGCCGAGCAATTTGAACCCGTGTGGGTCGCGCCCCAGGCCGCTTTGGACGCGCACCGCGCGGGGCGGTTTTTCATGATCTTTCCGACCATTCGCACGCTGGAGCGCATGGCCGTGCACGCCAACATCGACGCGGTCATGGCGGCCTTGGCCAACGAGCGGCCTTTGTTTGTGTCTTGCCCGCGCGGCGGCTTGGTCAAGGGCCAAGACGAACGATTCATGGAACACGACATGGCGTTTGCGGAGTTGGAAATGGTTAGCCCAGACGGCCAACTGTTTCACGAGCTGAGCTGGCAACACGAGCGGGCGGTGCCATTGTGGCGCCACGTGCAACGGCTGACCGCACCCAACGCCAACGTCATGACCGGGCCTGGCACCAACACCTACATCGTCGGGGAGCCCGCGACGGGTTACGCCATCATCGACGCCGGCCCTGCCGACGACAGCCACTTGGATCGCTTGGAAGCGATCACCCACGGTGACATTCGCTGGTTGGTGTGCACCCACTCACACGCCGACCATTCCCCTGGCGCGGTGGCCTTGCAACAGCGTTTGCGCGCACGAGGCATTGAGGTGCCGCTGTATGGCGTGCCCAGCGGCCCCAACGCTGGACCCGCCGCGGAGTTTCACCCCAGCCACCCAGTCACGGACGAGCAGGTCTTGGTGCTGCGCGGGCGCAGCGAAGCGGGTGAGGAGATCAGCCACAGCCTGCGCTGCATCTTCACGCCCGGCCACGCGGCCAACCACGTGTGCTTGCTGCTGGAGGAAGACGCCTTGCTGTTTTCGGGTGACCACATCTTGAACGGCAGCACCACCATCATCAACCCGCCCGATGGCCACATGGACGACTACTTGAAGTCGCTGGATCGTTTGGCCAGCGTGGCTGAAGCCGAAGGCGTGTCTTACATCTTGCCTGCCCACGGCCATGTGCTGGGCAAGGCTGGGGCGGTGATTGCGCACCTCAAGGCACACCGCCTGGCACGCGAGGCCAAGGTCATTGACGCGATGCGCGCCAAACCTGAGGGCGACGAAGACGACTGGGTGGCGCTGGCCTACGCGGACACGCCATCCGCACTGTGGCCGATGGCCAAGCGCTCGATGGCGGCGCACCTCCAACGCATTCGGGACCTGGGTTTGGTCTGAGGTAGGCCTCAGCCCGCGCGGCGGGCAAACTGACGCAAGGGCACGCCCAGCAAGGCCAGTCCGCCCAGGTACAAGGCTGCAGCAGCCACGACCGTGGCCGCCAGCAAGCCCACGCGCACGCCACGCGCCATGTGCAACCAGTCCCAATGACCGGCAGCCCACCACAGGGCTGTCCCCATGACGGCCAAGGCCAGCGCGACCTTGAGCGCCAACGACCACCAACCCGCTTGGGCGCGATAAGCGCCACTGCGACGCAAACCCACAGCCAACCAAGTCGCGTTGATCAACGCCCCCACACCAATGGACAAGGCCAAGCCCGCATGCGCCAGCCAGGGGACAAACAGCAGGTTCATGCACTGGGTCAAGACCAACACCACCACGGCGATTTTCACTGGCGTGCGCATGTCGTGTTGGGCGAAATAGCCCGGCGCCAAGACTTTGATGGCCACCAGCCCCACGAGGCCCACCCCATAGCCGCGCAACGCCCAAGCGGTTTGGCCCACGTCAGCGTCGGTGAAGCGCCCGTAGTGATAGAGCACCGCCACCAAGGGCTCGGTGAACGTGATCAAGGCCACCGCAGCGGGCAAGGCCAAGACCACCACCAAGCGCAAGCCCCAGTCCAACAGTTGGCTGTACCGATCGCCATTGTCCTGCGCGCGCGCTGCCGACAAGGCCGGGGTCAGCACCACACCCAAGGCCACGCCCAACATCGCCGTGGGGAACTCCATCAAGCGATCGGCGTAAGACAACCAACTCACGCTGCCAGGCGTCAGGTGCGAGGCAATTTGGGTGTTGATCAACAGCGACAGTTGCGCCACTCCAACGCCCAACAGCGCGGGCGCCATCAAACCCAAGACCTTGCGCACGCCGGGTGCCGACCAAGCGAGGCGCAAGCCACTGGGGCTCAGGCGCAGGCGTGGCCACAAGCCCAGTCGCGCCAGCGCCCACCACTGCACCGCCAGTTGCAGCACACCACCGAGCATCACCCCAAACGCCAAGGCGTAAATGGGCTCGATGCCCCGGGTCTGCAACCACGGCGCACCCCACCAAGCCGCAGCGATCATGGCCACGTTCAACAACACGGGCGTACCCGCAGGGACGGCAAAGCGCTTCCAGGTGTTGAGCACGCCGGAGGCCAAGGCCACCAAAGACATGAAGGCGATGTAGGGGAACATGATGCGCGTGAGGACCACCGCATGCTCATAACTTTGTGCGGTTTGCTGCAAACCACTGGCCAGTGCCCACACCAAGACCGGGGCGGCGATGACGCCGATGGCTGCGGTCAGCAGCAACACAGCAAACAAGGCCGTCGCCACCTTGTCGATCAGGTCTTGGGTCACCGCATCGCCTTCGCGTGCGCGACTGGCCGCCAGCACCGGTACAAAGGCCTGGCTGAACGCACCCTCGGCAAACAAACGACGCAACAAATTGGGGATGCGAAACGCGACATTGAAGGCGTCGGTCACCGCGGAGGCGCCGAACAAAGCCGCCACCAACAACTCGCGCACGAGACCCAGCACGCGCGAGGCCAGGGTCATCACAGACACGATGGACGCCGACTTGAACAGGCTCACGATGGCGCACCCTGCTGGGTCAGCTGTTGCTGCAACGATTGAATCTGTTTCACCAAATCCCCTACAAAAGCGTCCAAGGCCACGGACAACGGGCGGTAGGCCAAGTCTTTGTAACGCATCACATCGGTGGGCAGCCCCAAGCGAGGGCCATCTTCCTCGATGCGCAAAGTCTGATCACCCAAGGCGTTCATGTATTGCAAGGCGTGGTGACGCAGCCAGTCGTCGTCTAATTGGTGCTTGCGCTGCCGAATCTCGGTGGCCAGACGGTCCCAATGGTTGCCCTCACCTGCAAACCGGTTGGACTTTAACGCCAAGCTGCGGCTGCCGAGCAGGGCTTTGCGCATGATTTGTTCGCTGTGGCGCACGGGCACGTGATTGAAGCGATGGGGCAATTCCACTGGGTCGTTGTTCAACGCCAGGTTATAGGCCTTGTGGTTGCCCTCCAAAACCGTGCAGCCACGGGCAAAGCGCCCGCCCAAAATGACCTTGCGCATGCGCGTGGGCTCAGCCGAACGGGGGCGGAAATTGCTGTACAGCGGCGCCGAAGGCCCGAAATAGTCACCCGATATGGGGCAATAGGTGCGCCATGGCGCTTTGCCCCAGCGGTCTCGTGGCAAGTGTTGGTCCAAGGTCTGCAAGCGCTGCCCTGAAGGATCGTCAATGAACTCATCGGCGTCCAGCGGCACGATGTAATCGAACACACCCATGTTGGCGACTTGATTCACCAAGTGCGTGATCACCTGAGACTGCTGAAACTCATCGCTGGCGTGGTGCACGTAGCTCAGCGGCAGGCCCTCGGCTTGCAAGCGTTTGATGATCTCGGCCGTGGCGTCGGTACTGCCGTGGTCCAAGATGTACAGGCGCTCCACGGTGCGCAAATTGATGCGCACAAACAACTCGATGATGTCGGCCTCGTCGCGCACCATGCTGACGGCAGCAAGGCGCAGGCGCGGCTGGGATGGGTCTGGCGATGTCATAGGTGATCCCCCTGCGCCCCTCACCGCCTGGGTCGGGCTTGTTGTGGATTGGATGAAGAGCGCTTTCTCCAGTGTAACGCCCGGGCTATAATGCGCGGTTGCTGACAACATCCGCAAACTTTATTTTCTGGAGTCTTCCACATGGCAAGCAAAAAGACCAAAAACCCGCGCCTGGCCTCTGGCCGCAAACGCGCTCGTCAAAACATCAAACTGAATGCAGCCCACACTTCGCTGCGCTCCAAGTACCGCACCTCGGTGAAGAACGTCGAGAAGGCCGTTGTCGCTGGCGACAAAGACAAGGCCACCGAGTTGTTTGCCAAAGCCCAAAGTATCATCGACAGCGTCGCTGACAAAGGCATCTTCCACAAGAACAAAGCCGCTCGCGACAAGAGCCGCTTGAGCGCCAAGGTCAAAGCCCTGGCGACCGCCGCTTAATCTGCGGCAAACGACGCGGCAACCCCGTTGCCGCCGTGAAGCGCAAGCTTCGCGCCGTTTGAACCGGGTGCGCTGTCAGCAACACACACCAACCGCCAGGGTCCCCTCTGGCGGTTTTTTCATTTCTGCCCCGACCTGTTGGCCATGAAAACCATTCGACTCAAGCCCGGCAAAGAGCGCTCCCTGTTGCGCCGCCACCCGTGGGTGTACGACGCGGCGATCGCCAAAGGCAAAGCCGACCCCGGCGAGACCGTGCGCGTGGAAAGCGACAAAGGCCAATTGCTGGCGTTTGGCGCGTTTTCACCCACCTCGAAGATCCGTGTCCGCACCTGGAGCTTTGACGAGGCTGAGCGCATCGACGAGGCGTTTTTCCAGCGTCGCTTGCAAGCCGCCTTGGCCACCCGCGAGCGCTTGGGCGTGGCCAGCGACGGGGTGCGCCTGGTGCACGGCGAGTCCGACGGCCTGCCCGGTGTGATTGTCGACCGCTATGCCGACACCTTGGTCGCACAGTTTTTGTCGGCCGGCGCCGAGCGCTGGAAGGAAACGATTGCCGATCTGTTGCTCGCCCTCACGGGCTTGACGCGGCTGTATGAGCGCTCAGACTCGGGCGTGCGCCAACTCGAAGGGCTGGCCCCCGTGAAAGGCTGGTTGCGCGGCGGCGGTGACACCACTGTGGTGATTCAAGAGCACGACTGGCGCTTGTCGCTGGACGTTGAGGAAGGCCACAAAACGGGCTTTTATCTCGACCAGCGCGACAGCCGCAAATGGTTCGCCGACACCGTGGCGCGTCTGCGCGCGCGCGAGGTGCTCAACTGCTATTGCTACACCGGCGGCTTCACGGTTGCCGCGGCCAAGGCGCTGCACGACGTGGGCGCTCTGGACGCCGACACCCGGCTGCTGTCGCTGGACTCCAGCGCACCTGCCATCGCGCGCGCAGAGGCCAATTTGGCCCTCAACGGATTGGGGGAGCGTCCCCAACTGGCATGTCGGGTGGCCGACGTGAACGCCAGTTTGCGCGAGTTCATCAAGGCGGGGCGACAGTTTGACGCCATCGTCTTGGACCCGCCCAAATTTGCGCCAACCGCAGCGCACGCCGAACGTGCAGCGCGCGCTTACAAAGACATCAACCGTTTGGCCTTCAAGTTGTTGCGCCCGGGTGGTGTCTTGTTCACTTACTCGTGTTCGGGTGGCATTGGCGTGGAGTTGTTTCACAAGATCGTGGCTTCGGCGGCCAACGACGCCGGCGTCGACGCCCACATCTTGGCGCGCTTGGGCGGCGCACCGGATCACCCCATGACCACCGCCTTCCCTGAAGGCGAATACCTCAAGGGCCTGGTCTTGATGAAAAGCCTGCTGGCCCCCATTTCGTTAGATGAAAGCGCAGCCTGATACACTGCGCGCCCCTGGCCGGGTGAAGGCGATGAATTTGATGATCATTTCGCTGCCACCCGCTTCAAGAGAGATAGGTTGACCCCATGGCACTGATTCCCGCCACCATCCTCACTGGCTTCCTCGGCGCAGGCAAAACGACCTTGCTCAAGCGCATCTTGACCGAGGCCCACGGCTACAAGATTGCAGTGATCGAGAACGAGTTCGGCGAAGAGAACATCGACACCGACATTTTGGTCAAAGACACCGAAGAAGCCATCATCCAGATGAGCAACGGTTGCGTGTGCTGCACCATCCGCGATGACCTGCGCGCCACGCTGGCCGACTTGGCCGAACGTCGCCGCAAAAAAGAGCTGGATTTCGAGCGCGTGGTCATCGAAACCACCGGCGTCGCCGACCCTGGCCCCGTGGCGCAGACATTTTTCATGGACGACGAAGTCGCCGAGCAGTATTTGCTCGACGCGGTCGTCACGGTGGTCGACGCCAAGCACGGCATGAAGCAGTTGGACGACCGCCAAGAAGCGCGCCGCCAAGTGGGCTTTGCCGATCAGATCTTCATCAGCAAAAGCGATTTGGTCTCGGCCCAAGAACTCGATGCTTTGCAACACCGCCTCAAACACATGAACCCGCGTGCACCGCAAAAAGCCGTGCACTTTGGCGAGGTGGGCATTGCTGAGGTGTTGGACTTGCGTGGCTTCAACTTGAACGCCAAGCTGGACATCGATCCCGACTTTTTGACGCCAGACGGTCACGATCACGACCACGGTGAGGCCTGCAACCACCCATCACACCAACACGGTCATGACCATGGCCATGACCACGCGCACGGTGAGCACTGCGATCACGATCACCATGACCACGCACACCACCATCACCACGACGATGACGTCAAGAGCTTCGTCTACCGTGCGAACAAGCCGTTCAACCCGGCCAAGTTGGAAGATTTCTTGGGCACGGTGGTGCAAATCTACGGCCCGCGCATGCTGCGCTACAAAGGCGTGCTGCACATGATGGGCACCGAGCGCAAGGTGATTTTCCAAGGCGTGCACCAATTGATGGGCAGCGACTTGGGCCCCGAGTGGGGCGCTGATGAAAAGCGCGAAAGCCGCATGGTATTCATCGGCATCGATTTGCCGCGTGACATCTTGGAACAAGGCTTAGACCAGTGTTTTTGAGCACCGGTGCCAAACGCGCCACATCTTGGGTAGCGAGCCCCGCCCTGGCCAGCGGGTGCCGTCATCTGTTGCGGTTATAAAGGCGCCTGATTTGGGCAAGCTCTGAATAAAAACGAGGAGACAAAACCATGGCAAAAAAAGAAACGGCGAAGGCCAAGCCAGCGGCGGGCAAGACAAGCAAGTCCCTGCCCAAAGCCGCGCCCAAGGCGGTGTCCAAACCCGCAGCTAAAGCCACCCCAAAAGCCAAGCCCAAGTCCAGCCCGGTCGCCAAGAAAACGGCCAGCAAGGCCGCTGCAAAGCCAAGCAGCAAATCTGCAGTGAAAGCCCCGGCCAAGGCCGCACCCAAGGCGCCAGTGAAAGCAGCGAGCAAACCGGCAGCGAAAGTCGCCAGCAAAGCCAGTGCAAAAGCGACGGCCAAAGCCCCCAGCAAAACTGCCGCTCAAGCGGCGAAAACAGCAGCTAAATCTGCCCTTAAACCTGCCGTTAAACCTGCCGTTAAACCTGCCGCAAAAGCAGTCAAGCAAACGCCGGCGACCCAAGCTGTAAGCAAAGCACCGGCAGTCAAATCGGCGGCCAGCAAGACCGTCAAGCCCGCTGCAAGCGCCAAAGCCGCACCCGCGAAAAAAGTCGCCGCTGCGGTCAAAGCGCCCGCAGCCAAACCCACTGCCACCCCTGTGGCGGCAACCCCTTCCACCCCGTCCAGCGCTGCACCCGCGGCCACCAAACGCAAGCGCGCCACTGGCGGCTCTCGCGTGGCCGTCGCGCCCAGCATGGACAGCTCGAACATGGTGGCCAGCTCGGCCGCCAAGGCGAGTTTCCTCCCCTCTACCGAACCCGAAATCATGACGCCAACCGCAGCCCCTGCTCAAAAGGACCCCAAACGCGCCACCGCGTGGAAGAAAAAGTCTTTGGAAGAGCTGACCGATGCAGACATCTTGTCGATGCCTGAGAGCGAGTACATGAACGATGTGCAAATGGCTTACTTCCGCGCCAAATTGGTGCAGCTGAAAAACGACATTCTGAGCAACGCCGACGAAACCACCGAGCATTTGCGCGAAGACACCGTCGTTGTCCCTGACCCGGCGGACCGCGCCACCATCGAAGAAGAACACGCGCTGGAGTTGCGCACCCGCGACCGTGAGCGCAAGTTGTTGAAGAAGATCGAGCAGTCGATTGCCCGCATTGACGCCGAAGACTACGGTTATTGCGACGAAACCGGTGAGCCCATCGGTGTGGGCCGCTTGCTGGCCCGACCCACGGCCAGCTTGTCGCTGGAGGCACAACAGCGCCGCGAGTTGAAGCAAAAGATGTTTGGTGATTGAGGACTGAGCGCGCATGGAGCAATACCACGGCACCACCATTTTGTGTGTGCGCAGAGACGGCCAAGTCGCCATTGGTGGCGATGGCCAAGTGACCCTGGGCAACATCGTCGTCAAGGGCACCGCGCGCAAGGTGCGCAAGCTCTACAAAAACCAGGTCTTGGCAGGGTTCGCGGGCGCCACCGCCGACGCCTTCACCTTGTTTGAACGCTTTGAAGCCAAGCTGGAAAAGCACCAAGGCCACCTGCCCCGCGCAGCAGTTGAATTGACCAAGGAGTGGCGCACCGACCGTGTGCTGCGACGTTTGGAAGCCATGTTGGCGGTGGCCGACCGAGACAACTCGCTGATCATCACCGGCAACGGCGATGTGCTGGAGCCCGAAGACGGCATTGTGGCCATTGGTTCGGGCGGTGCCTACGCACAATCTGCCGCCAAAGCCTTGTTGCAGCACAGCGGCCTGGACGCCGAGGGCATCGTGCGCGAGGCCTTGAAAATCGCGGGCGACCTCTGCATCTACACCAATCAGCACCACACCGTTGAGGTGTTGTGACAGCACGCCGCGCTGGCGGCCGCAGCTTTTCTAGTCAAACCAACGACGCCCCATGACCACGGCCATTGATCACCTGACCCCGCCTGCCATCGTCACCGAACTCGACCGCCACATCGTCGGCCAAGCCGATGCCAAGCGCGCCGTCGCGATTGCCATGCGCAACCGCTGGCGTCGCGCCCGCGTGGACGAGGCCCTGCGCCACGAAATCACGCCCAAAAACATTTTGATGATCGGCCCCACCGGGGTCGGCAAAACCGAGATCGCCCGGCGTTTGGCGCGCTTGGCCGATGCACCTTTTGTCAAAGTCGAAGCCACCAAGTTCACCGAAGTGGGCTACGTGGGCAAAGACGTGGAAGCCATCGTGCGTGATCTGGTTGAAGTCGCGATCAAGCAAGAACGTGAGAAAGCCAAGGCCTTGGTGCGCGAGCGCGCCATCGACGCCGCTGAAGAACGCGTGCTCGACGCTTTGTTGCCCGGTGTGCGCGACGAAGGCGGCGAACTCAACCCCACGCGTCAGGCCTTTCGCAAAAAACTGCGTGAGGGCCAACTCGACGACAAAGAAATCACCCTGGACTTGCAGGAGGCAGCACCGACGTTTGAGGTCATGACGCCACAAGGCATGGAGGGCATGGCCGAGCAGCTGCAAAACATGTTTTCACACATGGGTCAGGGCCAAACGCGCAGCCAACGCGTCACCGTCAAAGAGGGCTTGAAGCTGCTGATTGACGAAGAAGCGGGCAAGTTGATCAAAGATGAAGACATCAAAGCCCAAGCCTTACACAACGCCGAGCAAAACGGCATTGTGTTTGTGGACGAAATCGACAAGGTGGCCACGCGCAGCGACCACCAAGGCAGCGACGTTTCGCGCCAGGGCGTGCAACGCGATTTGCTGCCCTTGGTCGAAGGCACCTCGGTGTCGACCAAACACGGCACGGTCAAGACCGACCACATGCTGTTCATCGCCAGCGGTGCGTTTCACCTGAGCAAACCCAGTGATTTGATCCCTGAATTGCAGGGCCGCTTCCCGATTCGCGTCGAACTCAAATCCTTGAGCGTGGCCGATTTCGAAGCCATCTTGACGCAAACCGACGCCAACCTCACGCGCCAATACCAGGCCTTGTTGGCCACCGAAGGGGTGAACGTGGTGTTTGAGCCCCAAGGCGTGCAACGCTTGGCGCAAATCGCTTTCGAGGTCAATGAGCGCACCGAAAACATCGGCGCCCGACGCTTGGCCACGGTCATGGAGCGTTTGCTGGAAGAAGCCAGTTTTCACGCGGCCGACATGGGCGGCGTCACCTTGACCATCGATGCCGCGTTTGTGGACCAGCGCCTGAAAAACCTCAGCGAAGACCAAGACCTGTCGCGCTACATCTTGTGAGGCTGACGCCCGCGGGGCATGGCCAGCGATGGCGCCGAAGCCCAGGCCACGCGGCGAACCGCGCCCCTCGGTTTGCCCAAGCGCCGCTGCGCGTTGCCCTGTGCGATCCAGCCAAGAACAAGCCCACAGACGATTCAACCAAAATCCGGCGGTTGGATGCGCCCCAGTGGGCGGCCCTGGGATGAGCTGGCCAGGCGTGACGACGCGGCTGGCTCCTGCCAGCAAGAAGGAACAACGCGGCCAGCACGCTCCAGGGCTGCTCCATGGGGTGCATAGCGACGTCACCCATCAGGTGAGCCGCGTCGTGGTCAAGCAGGCCTGTGTTCAAGGGTTGTGTCAGCGGAAATCGAGCGATCAACTGCGGGATTCAGG
>JALRFN010000051.1 GCA_023268425.1 Burkholderiaceae bacterium
GACGCGCTCGTTGAAATCAAATTCAGCGGAGATGTAGCCCTTGCTCACACTAATCTTTCCAGAAGTCTCTCTGCAATTGCTCCAAAAACAAGGTTTGCTTAGCCCAAAGAGAAGCAAGCTTGGTTTTTGCAGGGAGGGCCGGGATGAGGCTGATCGCAGGGTCATCGCCTTGCCCTGGTGGCAGCAACTGTGTCTTGACGTCCTGCCAGAGCTCAGCACCGGCACCGTTGTTCGCACCCCCCATAAATACCACTCGAGACACGTCGATGCCGCCGCTCAGGTGCAGGTTCTGCACCCAAGCCATCGTGAGCGACAAAGCGTCCGCCTTGGCCCCTGACAGCAAAAGCAATTTCACTTGGTTTTTGTACTGGGCATACGTGTCGTCGAGCTTGCACCTTGCAGAGACAAGCACGAGATCAAAGTCGACGCCACTTTGCGCCAGCCGTTGGCTTAGATTCGCGTCGCAATCACGGGCCTTTCGGCGGGTGAACGCATACCATAGCTGGGATGTGATCGGTACCACAGCTTGGGCAAGGTCGACCTCTCTGTCAAGCGCGCGCTGGAGGTCAAACGGCACTTGCCTCGGTAACGGCCAGGCCTCACGATCGGGGAAATCGATCTCGTCGACCCACAACACGCGACGCCCTTTGGTTGCCAAATCCGAGGCCAGCATCTGGACCAAAGGCAACACGGCATTGGGCCTGGACGGACACGCAAAGACATGCACTTGCGGCAGACTTTGCTCGAACATTTTGCGCAAGCCAACCGCTTGATCTTCAAGTTGAGACGTTGGGCTGGCACTCATGTTGCGCTCACCTTCCACTGACTCAACTGATCTGCCATCAGCAAATGGACATGTTCGTCCAACACCTCTACAGCTCCCCCAAGTCGACGCGGGTGGAGCGACCTGTGGCTCAAGTAAGGCGCATTCGCTTGGCTTAGATCCTCTGGGACTCGCTGGCCGTTGGCGAGAAAGATCAAAGGCAACTTGTGTCGAATCAGGCAATCCATGACGGGACCGATTTGCGCGGCCTCGTCAGTTTTCGTGATGATGGCCGCATGAATCGGCCGCTGGGTGTGGGTTTGACTCGCCTGTTGGTGCATCAAGATGACGTCCTCTTGCGTGCGAAGATCAGTTGTGCTGCTCATGACCAGGATGCGCTTGAGCTCAGGCGCGCCTGTTTGCAACAGCTGCGATTGCTCTAGCATTTGGATATCTCGTTGGCTCACGCCAGCGGTGTCCAACAAGATCACTTTGCGTTCTGACATGGACTTGAGCTTGTTGATCAAGTCCTCCCCGTCGCGCAGTGAAGTCACTGGAACCCCAATGATTTTTGCGTACACATTGAGCTGCTCTTGTGCGCCGATTCGGAAGGTGTCCGTGCTCAAAAGCGCCAGCTTTTCTCTGCCGTATCGAAGCACGCAGCGCGCTGCAATCTTGGCGATCGCAGTGGTTTTACCAACGCCAGTGGGGCCAATGAATGCAAAGATGCCGCCTTGGTCGAACACGTCCATGGGATCAAGGCTTGAAACCCGTTGCTCCAACAACACCTGCAAGACATCTGCGACTGGCGCGTCAACGTCGTCTTTTTCACTCAACTCCCGTGCCAATTGGTCACAGAGCTCGGGTGAAAATCCGGCGTTCAACATCAGTTGCAAAGCTTGCGTCTGGCGCGCAGATGTGGCTTGGAGTTGACCCCATGCTTGCGCTGCCAAATGCGTTTGCAGCATCCGTTTCATGTCACTCAGCTCACTCCACAGTTGCTCCATAGAAGTGCCTTGCTGAGCGCCAAATGAGAGGGGTTGAGAAGGCTCGGCGGGCTCGGCTGGCGGTAGGGATGTTGCCTGATTGAGCGCGCCGGCCGCCTGCCCCGCAGCCGTTTCGCTAGCATCATTGGTGGCAACGCCTTTGCCCTGTTGAGACAGCTGCTGCAATGTCACAGGAGAGATCGCGATCACCTCAACACCGTGCGCGGTGTCTCGCGTGGAAAGAATCAATGCATCGCCGCCAATTTCACGCCGCACAGCCTTCAATGCTTCGGTTGTGTTCACTGCAGTGAACTTTTTGGGTCCCATCGTTGTCTCCATTACTGCCCGGCGGTTTGAGCGCAAAGCATGCGTTCAAATTTGACATTCATATCCAGGGGCAACTCCGTCATCGCCAGCACAACAGCCTGGGGACGAAGCTTTTTAACGATCCGCGCAAAGGTCAACCTGGGCTTGGCGCTGCACACGATCACAGGCGATATCCCTTGCGCCTCCAATGCATCCACACCTTGCATCACTTCATCAAAGAAGAGCCTGAGCAGACCTGGTTCGATGGCTCCGTCTGGCGCCACCGGCGCGGGCCCCATGGCCTGCTCAATCAAACTCTCAAACTGGGGCTGTACGCCCAGCACGCGAACCTCTTTGGCGCTACCCAACGCCTTTTGGACGATCGTGCGCCGCAGCGCCTGGCGAATATGAGGCAACAACTCAAGTGGATCGGGCTGGTTGGCGATGTGCTCGGCCGCCGACTCCAAGACAGTGCGCAAATCTTTGATTGGCACGCCCTCTTCGAGGAGCAACTGCAACACACGCTGCAATGTGGCCATGGGGACCACTTTGGGCACCACATCTTCCACCAGTTTCGGGAAACTCTCTTTGATGTGGTCCACCAACTCTTGGGTCTCTTGGCGACCCAAAAGCTCATGGGCATGCCGGTGAATCAGCGTATCGATGTGGGTGGCCATCACGACCGCAGGCTCTACCACCGTATATCCCTTAGCCACGGCGTTGTCGCGTTCTTGGCGGGGCACCCACGTCGCGGGCATCCCAAAGGTCGGGTCCTTGACCTGCAATCCGGGTAGCTGTGGGGAGCCCTCGGGCGCAATCGCCAGGACCTGATCAGGCATGCACTGCCCACGGCCCACTTCGCCCCCGTAGACCAAGAAGCGATAGGTCTCCGCAGGCAGTTGCAAGTTGTCTCTGATGTGAATGGAGGGCGTCAAAAAGCCAACCTCGCCGATGAATTTGCGCCGGATGGCTTTGATGCGCTTGATCAAGTCACTGTCCTCGCCTCGGTCGACCAGCGGCACGAGCCTGTAGGGCAACTCCAAACACAGCGGTTCAATCACGGGCACATCCACCCAGCCCAGTTCTGAGGGCGCGCTTTCATTGCTTGGCATCAATGCGGCCACTTGCGCGGCCTGTTGATGTCGCAGGCGCAGCACCCAGCCCAGCCCACCGAACAACAGCCCCAACGTTAGAAACGTGGCGTGAGGCATGCCAGGAATGATCCCCAGCACAAACAACAACCCGGCAGCCACCAACAACGCGTTTTGGTTGCGCCCAATCTGCTCACTCAATTGCTGGGAAAAATTCTCTTCCGTCGCGACACGCGTGACCAAAATACCTGCCGCAGTCGAAATGATCAGCCCGGGAACCTGTGCCACCAGGCCATCGCCGATCGTCAGCACACCGTACTGAGCAAAGGCACTGCCCATCGACATATCGTGCAAAAAGACACCGCTGATCACGCCACCGATCAAATTGATTGCCAAAATCAAGATACCGGCAATTGCGTCACCCCTGACGAACTTGGACGCACCGTCCATCGAGCCAAAGAAGTCCGCCTCTTGGGCCACGTCGGCGCGGCGTTGCCTGGCTTCATCCTGCTTGATGATGCCCGCATTCAAATCGGCATCGATGGCCATCTGTTTGCCTGGCATGGAGTCCAGAGCGAAGCGAGCGGACACTTCGGCCACACGCCCTGAACCTTTGGTGATCACAAGGAAATTGATGATGGTGATCACCAGAAAAATGATCACCCCAATGGCGAAATTGCCCCCCACCAAAAACCGCCCGAATGCCTCGATCACCTTGCCCGCCGCATCTGGCCCTTGGTGCCCATCCAGAAGAACCACCCGCGTGGATGCGACGTTAAGAGACAAGCGCATCAAGGTGGTAATCAGCAAAAGCGTGGGGAAAGAGACAAAGTCTTTGAAACTCTTGATGTTCAGCGCAGAAATCAACACCACGATCGACAAACCGATGTTGAAAGTGAACAAAATATCTAGCATGACCGCGGGCAGCGGCAGCAACATCATCACGAGGACGAGCAAAACCAACACAGGGACAAGCGCCTGTGCCGAGGGTAGCTTTTTTAAGCTTGCGAACTGATTGATGAGGTTCATGGGGCTTATGTTCTCAGGCGATGTTATCAGTTTGCAAAAGAATTTTCGGTTTTCGCGACTTTTGCGCTAAACAGTTCCAGCTAGACATCCGTTAAGTGCATGTGTGAGTCATTTCTGTCTTATCGGAATATCGTCAACGGAGATTCAATATGTCAGCTGTTCTGAATACTAACGTCGCTTCTTTGTGGGCCTCTAAAAACCTGCTGGGCGCACAAAACAAGTTGACGCCTCGGGAAAGTGGACCTCGTTTATATCGATTAGATGTCAGAGAAATAATAATGACTGGTCTCCCTGTGGGGAACCTAATG
>JALRFN010000082.1 GCA_023268425.1 Burkholderiaceae bacterium
ACCGTGCGCAGCGTCTCCCCGGCGAAGGCTTCCGCCTGGTCCGCGTAGTGCGGGCTCTTCGGGCGCGTGCTGGCGCTACCGAAATTGTGGCGGGTCCGCAGCCGCGGCGTGCCGTCGGCCGCCCACTCCGCAAAAATCATCAAGCCGTCCCCAGCCACCGCCGTGAGCCGGCCATCGTTCGTTTGTTCCCGGCCATATCGCCCACGACGTAGGTCACGGGCATCAGGTCTTTGGAAAAGCGCGGGTAATCGATCTTGCCCCACTCGACTGTGACCAGCTCCGACAGCGGCACCATGGCGCCGTTGGCCGCGCGCATGGGCAGGCTCAACACTTTTTGCAAACCCACTTGGTCTTCACGCGGCAGTTGCAAACGCACGGGAACTGGGCGCTTGGCCAGACCGTCTCGCAAATAGGTGGCGTCGGTACCGGACAAGGCGGTGTTCACCGCTTGCGCAATTGCCGCCACGGGGATGCCCAGGGCCTCAGCGCGCGTGCGCTGCACACGCAGGAAAGCGCGCGGGGCCTCTTCTTTCAAGGACGTGTCCACGCCCACGATATCTGGCGTTGCTTGGAAGCGCTTGGCCAAACGCTTGGCCACTTCCACGCGACCGGCCTCGTCCGGCCCATAAATCTCTGCCACGATGGGGGACATCACCGGCGGGCCGGGCGGCACTTCGACGACCTTGATGCGCGCGTGGTGGCGCTCGGCGATTTTTTCTAAGGCCGGGCGCATGCGCTGTGCAATGGCATGCGACTTTTCCGTGCGCTGGTGCTTGTCCACCAAGGTCACTTGAAGGTCGCCGCTTTCGGCTTCCGAGCGCAAATAGTATTGGCGCACCAAACCATTGAAGGTGATTGGGCTGGAGGTGCCGGCGTAGGCCTGCACATCCACCACTTCTTTTTGCTGGGCCAAATAATCGCCCAAGTCTTGCAAGACCGCCGCCGTGCTCTCCAACGGCGTGCCTGCGGGCATGTCGACCACGACTTGGAACTCGCTCTTGTTGTCAAAGGGCAGCATCTTCAAGACCACCGCTTGAACGCCCGCCAAGCCAACCGACAAGGCCATGGCCACGACAATGCCCGCGCCCAGCAACCAACGCTTGCCGGCGCTGGCCAACAGCGGCGTCAAGACGGCCTTGAAAAAGCGCTGCAAACCCGAGGTGATCTTAGAGGGACCATGTGCCGCGTGCTCTCCACCTGATTGGGTGAATTTGAGCGCCAACCATGGCGTCACCGTGAACGCAATGGCCAAAGAAATCGCCATGCCCATGGACGAATTGATGGGGATGGGGCTCATGTAAGGGCCCATCAAGCCCGTGACAAAGGCCATGGGCAGCAACGCTGCAATCACCGTCATGGTCGCCAAGATGGTGGGGCCACCCACTTCGTCAACCGCGCCCGGAATGATTTCAGCCAGGGTCTTGCCCGGATAGAGCATGCGGTGACGGTGGATGTTTTCCACCACCACGATGGCGTCGTCGACCAAAATGCCAATCGAGAAAATCAAGGCGAACAGCGACACGCGATTCAGCGTGAAGCCCCAGGCCCAGGACGCGAACAAGGTTGCGGTCAAGGTCAAAATCACCGCCGCGCCCACAATAATGGCCTCGCGTCGGCCCAAGGCCAAGCCCACCAACAAAATCACGCTGCCCGTGGCGAAGGCGAGTTTTTGAATCAGCTTGTTGGCCTTTTCCGCCGCGGTTTGACCGTAGTCGCGGGTGATGCTCACCGTCACCCCATCGGGGATCACGGTGTTTTGCAACTCCGTCAAGCGCGTGCGCACGTTTTTGGCCACATCCACCGCGTTCTCACCCGGCTTCTTGGTCACCGTCAAGGTCACGGCAGGGTAAACCTGTCCGGCCAGTTTGGCGTCCGCGCCACCTGCACCCGGCGTGTACCAAACGTATTGGGTCGGCGACTTGGCACCAGCCTCAACGCGTGCCACTTCGCGCAAGTAAACCGGGCGGCCCTCGTGTACGCCAACCACGATGTCCGCCACATCTTCGGGCGAGGTCAGGAACTCACCCGTCTCGACGGTCACCATGCCGCCATGTGCCACATCAACCACGGTGCCTGAGGGCAGCCCCAAGTTGGCGGCCGACAGCGCTTGTTGCAAAACTTGCGTGGAGACGCCGCGCTCGCGCATGCGCGCCGGATCCAACCAAACGTTGACAGCGCGCCCAGGCCCGCCGATGGTCTTGACCTCGCGGGTGCCCGCCACGCGCTTGAGCTCAGACTCAATCGAGGCGGCCACACGCTCCAGGGACAAGGCGCTTTGCGCATCGTGGCTATACAAAGTGGCGGCAATCACCGGCACGTCGTCAATGCCCTTGGGTTTGACGATGGGTGCCATGACGCCCAAGCCTTGCGGCAGCCAGTCGCTGTTGCTGTTGAGCACGTCATACAAACGCACCAAGGCGTCGGTTCGCGGCACGCCCACTTGGTATTGCACCGTCAACACCGCCACGCCTGGACGCGCCACCGCATAGGTGTGCTCCACACCCACGATTTGCGACAAGACCTGTTCGGCGGGTGCTGCGACCATTTTTTCCACATCGGCGCTGGAGGCACCGGGGAAGGGAATCAGCACGTTGGCCATGGTCACGTTGATTTGTGGTTCCTCCTCACGAGGCGTGACCATCACCGCAAACAAACCCAACAACAAGGCAACCAAAGCCAACAATGGCGTGATCGCATTGGCCTGAAATGCCGCTGCGATGCGGCCCGAGATACCCATGGCCGATGAAGCCGTTGTGTGTTCAGTGTGTGACATGGCCACCTCAGTCTTGTGCGACCGACGTCTGCTGAGAGGCGGCCACGGGCGACAAGGCCACGCGATCGCCTGCGCTCAAACCCGACAAGACCTCAACCCCTTGATCACCAACCGCATGGCCCACACGCACTGCGCGCAAGGCGTAGCGCGCTTGCGAGCCTTCGCCGCGCATCACGTAGACCGCCGTCAATTCACCGCGACGCACCAAGGCTTGCTTGGGCACGACCAGGCGCTCTGACGCGCCCAATTCAAAGCGCACCTGCAATTGCTCGCCGGGAATGGCGCCTTGGGTTTGCGCAGCTGCCAAGTCCAAGCGCAACTCCACGGTTTGGGACACCGGGTCAGCGGCAGGCAGAATGGTTTGCTTGGCTGGGCTGAGCTCTGTGCCATCGTGCAAACGCACGACCACCCGCTTGGCCTGACGCACCGAAGGCATGAGGCTGGCAGGCACGTGCACCACGGCGCGCAGCGCATCAGGCGTGTAAATGGTGGCAATCGCTGCGCCCACGCCAGCCAAATCGCCCGCGTCCAAATGGGTGTTCAAGACCACGCCTGACTGCGGCGCAGTGACGCGGGTGAAGCCCTGAGCCAGCGCCGACTGGGCGTGTGCCGCCAAGGCTTGTTCGCGACCGGCTTTGGCGGCGCGCAAGGCGGCGTTGGCGTCGTCCAGCGCGGCCTGACCCATGAAGCCCTTGTCAACCAAGGCCTTGGTGCGATCAAACTGCGCCTGTGCGTTGCGCCACTGGGCTTGCGCCTGTGCGATACCCGCTTGCGTTTGCGCGACACCAGCGCGCGTGACCCGATCATCGATTACCGCCAGCAGTTGGCCTTTTTTAACCTGGTCCCCGGCCTTGACCCGCAAGTCCATCACGCGGCCACTCGCTTGTGCGGACACCGTGGCTTGTTCGCGCGCTTGCATGCTGCCGTCCAAGGTGATGCCTGAGCCCACCGATTGCGCCGCCAAGGTGGCGACGGCGACTGGGTCTTGGGCCTGCACACTCACAGTTGCGCTGAAAGCGGTCAACGCCACCCACGCGGCAATGGATAAACGGGGAAACTTCATGCGGCTCACTCATTAGGTGCATCTAAAAAACAAATTTTAAGATATGTAATTTTCCCTAATTCATTACCTGAAATATTAACGGGGATAAGAGTTGCAGTTGGTATGTGTTGGGGACCTTTAGTTGCTGCAGAATTTTTAGCAGGAACCA
>JALRFN010000183.1 GCA_023268425.1 Burkholderiaceae bacterium
AGATTCATTTCGCGTGAATCTATTATGCATGAAGATTCTTTTAAAATGAATCTTTGGCGCAACACAGGCGCAAACTTCAAAAGGACAGGGATGCGTCTGACCCGTTGGACCGATTACGCGCTGCGTGTGCTGATGTACTGCGCGGCCAACCGCGCGCGTGAACGCGCGCCGACGATTGCTGAAATCGCGGAAATGCATGGCATCTCGCGCAGCCACCTGATGAAGGTGGTCATGCATTTGGCCGCGCAAGGCTGGATAGAAACCACACGTGGCAGAGGCGGGGGACTGCGCATGCTGCGCGCACCCGAGGACATCTCGGTCGGTGAGGTGGTGCGGCGCATGGAGAGCGACTTCGATTTGGTCGAGTGTTTCGCGCCCGCGACCAACCAATGCCAATTGGCGCCCGCGTGTTTGCTGAAGTCGGCGCTGGCTCAGGCGACCCGTGCATTTTTGCAAGAGTTGGATGGCTTCACGCTGTCTGACTTGGTGAGTGCACCGAAAGGCCCGCTCGAGCAGGTGATGTTTGAGCGGAAAGCCAAACCTGCTGACCCGCCGCGACGCTGAACAGGCTCATGCCATCTCCATTTCGTCAAGTTCAACGCCAGCGGTCTCCGACGCCATGGATCGCAGAAGTGCTGGCCATTCATCGCAACGCCAGTTGATGCGAACGCCGCCGTTTTCGATAGTCAAGGGTCAATACACACCAAGTAGCTATCGCCGTGTGGGGCGCTGGGAACATCAGGCTGTATTGGATGACATGGAACGTCAGTTCGATCTTGCACTAAATCGCATGCGCATTCGTCGGCAAACCGTTGAGCATCCATTTGGAACCATCAAGTCCTGGATGGGCAGCACTCATTTCCTGACCAGAACGCTTGAACGCGTCAGCACCGAAATGAGCCTACACGTGTTGTCCTACAGCCTGAAGCGAGTGATGCGGATTCTGAGAAACGGCGTCCTGATGGATGCGATGAGGGCCTGAGACAGGCTTTTTCTCAACCATTTCCCTGCTTCAGCGCATCCCGCGCCACAAATTTAGGCCGCTGCGCGACTTGGTCAGATTACACTCAACAATCAACGAGCGTTTTTACACAGTCTGGGCCAGAAGCTGTCGTTATGGTGAATTCAGCCTGCCTGCGCCTGCCACTCCACAGGTAGTATCAAACGAGTCAGCGAGGTTGCATCAGCCAAAGCGCCCGACGTCAACACTTGATCAACGATGTGCGGGTCGAGCAAGGTCAGGCGCAGCACCTCGTTCACCGAGCTGACATGCAGCCCCTCGCGCTCAGCGATTTCTGCGCCGCTGCTTACCCGACCTTCATCCAGTAGGCGCTGCCAGTAGAAGGCGCGGGCGAGGTTGGCGATTGCGGTGTCTGGTGACGGTGCTGTAGTTTCAATGCCGTTTTCACACCGTTCCAAGGTGGCGCGCCGCCCCCGACGCCGACTCAGCTTGACCGGTACGAACGTGGCCACTCGGTTTGCGTTGCTCATGCCAGTTCCATTTCATCAAGCTCAACGCCTGCAGTTTCTGGTGCCATGGACTCAAGCAGTGCTGGCCATTCGTCACAACGCCAGTTGATGCGAACGCCGCCGTCTTCGATGGTCACGCGCTCGATGAGGCTGCGAATGATGAGCTGTTGGATGGGCGGGAAGTAGGTGTCCCAGATCTCGGCTGTGCGCTTCAGCAGTGTGACCACCGCTTGGGGTTCGTCGATGGTTGGATTCAATTCTTGGATCTGCGCCCAATACTCGCTGACCATGGCGCCGCTGCGCATGAAACTGAGCACCTGGTCGACAACAGCTTGCTCCAGCAACTCGGCAGGCTGGTTAGGGACGTCGCAAGTGGCGGCACCACTGTTGGCCTTGCGGTTGATGACGTAGTAGCGGTACTGCTTGCCTGACTTTTTGCGTGTCGTCATCGGCAGGTACAAGTCACCGTCTTCGGAGAACAGGATGCCGCGCAGCAGGTACTGGCTCTTGACGCTGTCGTTGAAGTCCGGGCGCACACGGTTGCGCTGGTCGCGCTCAATCAAGGCCTGCACCTGGTCCCATTGGTCTTGTTCAATTATGGCTTCGTGTTGGCCTGGGTAGAACTGCCCCTTGTGCTTGATCTCGCCCAGGTACACCTTGTTGTGCAGGATCTTGTATATGGCGGTCCTGGTGAACTGCTTGCCCGTGCGGGTGAGCATGCCTTGGTCGCGCAATTCCTTGACCATGCGGGTGGTGGACTCGCATTCGACAAAGCGGTCGAAGATCCAACTTACGGTTTTCGCCTGCGCGGCGTCCACGACAAGCAGCCGGTCTTCAACGCGGTAGCCCAGCGGCACAGGGCCACCCATCCAAAGACCCTTCCTCTTGGAGGCAGCGATTTTGTCGCGAATGCGCTCACCCGTCACCTCGCGTTCGAACTGTGCGAATGACAACAAGACGTTGAGCATCAGCCGCCCCATGGAGGTTGCCGAGTTGATTTGCTGCGTGACCGAGCTGAAGCTCACCTGGCGAGCATCGAAGATTTCGACCATCTTGGCAAAGTCTGCCAGGGAACGCGACAGTCGATCGATCTTGTAGACCACCACGATGTCAATGAGGCCTGCCTGGATGTCGGCCAATAAACGCTTCAGGCCTGGTCGTTCCATGTTGCCGCCGGAGAAACCAGGATCCTCGTACACATCAGCAAGTGCCATCCAGCCTTCGGCGCGTTGACTGGCTATGTAGGCCAGTCCAGCCTCGCGCTGCGCATCGATGGAGTTGAACGATTGGTCTAGACGCTCGTCGCTTGATACGCGGCAGTACACCGCACAGCGCTTTGTTGGGTGTTGTGTGATCTTCTTCATGCCGCCCCCTTGCCGCCGACGCCGAAGAACGCTGGCCCGGACCACTGCGTGCCGGTGATGATCTTGGCTATGGCAGACAGGCTGCGATACGGCTTGCCGTTGTACTCAAACCGCCCGTCGGCCAGCACCAGGACGGTGTGCTCGCGACCATCAAAGCTTCGGCGAAGCGTGGTGCCAGGCAGCGCCACAGCCTTTGTGCGTGTGCCGCCGATCTTGATTTTGGAGAGGCTCTGGCCGTAGTTGGCCAACATGTTGCGAGTGGCCTGCGGTAGACCCCCAAAGGCCATCTCCTGGATGCGGTATGCCAGGCGCGCTTCCATGTTCTTGCGGTTGGGGTGAGAGGGGCGCTT
>JALRFN010000260.1 GCA_023268425.1 Burkholderiaceae bacterium
GCGACTCGCGCTTGAAGTAATCGCCAAACGACCAGTTGCCCAGCATCTCAAAAAAGGTGTGGTGACGCGCGGTGTAGCCCACATTTTCCAAGTCGTTGTGCTTGCCCCCAGCGCGCAAGCAGGCTTGCACCGATGTCGCGCGCGAATAAGAGCGCTTGTCGGTGCCCAAGAACACGTCTTTGAACTGCACCATGCCCGAGTTGGTGAACATCAAGGTCGGGTCATTGCCCGGCACCAGGGGGCTGGAGGCCACCACCGTGTGCCCGCGCTGGGCGAAGTAATCCAAAAAAGTTTGGCGAATTTCTGCAACAGAGAAGACGGGCTTGGACATGCGGGTAGCCTTGGGTTTTCAGCAACCGAGCATTATAGATTTGGCGCCTGAACACGGGCCTGCAGCGCGCAAAGATGACTCGGGCTGGAAACAGTCGTGGCATCATTTGCGCCGCTAACGATCACATCTCAGGAGATTTCATGTCCAACACCAGCCAACCCTTGGCCGCACTCAACGACCCCAGTCTGCTCAAAACCGACGCCTTGATCAATGGTGAGTGGGTTTCGGGTAGCACACGCTTTGCGGTGCAAGACCCCGCCACGGGCGCGCACCTGGCCGACGTGGCCAACCTGGGCGCTGAGCAGGCCCAGGCCGCGATTGACGCCGCCAATGCAGCTTGGCCCATGTGGCGCAAGAAGACCGCCAAAGAGCGCGCCAACATCATGCGCAAGTGGTTTGATTTGCTGATGGCCAACCAAGAAGACTTGGCCCGCTTGATGACCGCAGAAAACGGCAAGCCCATCGCCGAATCACGCGGTGAAGTGGCCTACGGCGCCAGCTTCGTCGAGTGGTTTGCCGAAGAAGCCAAACGCATCAATGGCGAGACCCTGCCCACCTTCGACAACAACCGACGCCTGCTGGTGGTGCGCGAACCCATCGGCGTGTGCGCAGCCATCACGCCTTGGAACTTCCCGCTGGCCATGATCACCCGCAAAGTCTCGCCCGCGCTGGCCGCTGGCTGCCCCGTGGTCATTAAGCCCGCAGAGCAAACGCCGCTGACCGCACTGGCTGCGGCCGAGTTGGCCATTCGCGCAGGCATTCCCGCTGGCGTGTTGAACATCATCACCGCCGACGCTGACAACAGCATCGCCGTGGGCAAGGTGTTTTGCGCCTCCAACACGGTGCGCCACATCAGCTTCACCGGCTCCACCGAAGTGGGCCGCATCTTGATGGCGCAGTCTGCGCCCAGCATCAAAAAAATGTCTTTGGAGTTGGGTGGCAACGCCCCCTTCATCGTTTTCGACGACGCCGACATCGACTCCGCGGTTGAAGGCGCTTTCGCCAGCAAATACCGCAACGCCGGCCAAACCTGCGTTTGCTCCAACCGCATCTATGTGCAAGCCGGTGTCTACGACGCCTTCGCGACCAAGTTCGCCGCCAAAGTCGCCACCGCCAAAGTGGGCAACGGCTTCGAAGATGGCATCAACCAAGGTCCCTTGATTGAGCCTTCGGCCTTGGAAAAAGTACAGCGCCACGTCGATGACGCTGTGGCCAAAGGCGCTCGGGTCTTGACCGGTGGCAAGGCACTGCCCAACGTGGGTTCAGGCCAATTCTTTGAACCCACAGTGGTGGCCGACGCCACGGCAGACATGTTGTGTGCGCGCGAAGAGACCTTTGGCCCCTTCGCCCCGATCTTCAAGTTTGAAACCGAAGACGAGGCCATCTTCGCCGCCAACAACACCGAATTTGGTTTGGCCAGCTACTTCGATGCCCGTGACGTGGGCCGCATCTTCCGCGTTGCAGAGGCGCTGGAATACGGCATGGTGGGCATCAACGTGGGGATTCTGGCGACGGAACACGTGCCCTTTGGTGGCGTCAAGCACTCGGGATTGGGTCGTGAGGGCAGCCACCACGGCATCGATGACTACGTGGAAATCAAGTACCTCTGCGTGGGCGATATTTTGAGCTGACCCCGCACTGAACGCCGCCTGCGCGCAGGCGGCTGTGTGGCGCTGAGCGATAATTGGAACCGATTGTCAGCTCAAACACAGCCACTGCCGACAACATGGGGCAGTGGCTGTTTCGTTTGGTGTTCCCCTTTATGCCTCCCTCGCTCACCTACTGGCTGCAACAAGCCACGATTGCGCTGATCAGCGCGCTGGCCTACGGTCTGGCGTTTTGGCTCAATGACCAATTCAGCGAGTGGGTCTTGTTCACGCAAGGTGTGGCACTGATGTACCTGCCCGCTGGGGTCAAGCTGCTGGCCTTGCTGCTCGGCGGTTGGCCTGCCGCGCTGGGCCTGACGGCCATGCTGTGGGGGCTGTCATTTGCCTACTGGACGCAACTGGATGCCTGGGCCTTGCTGGGCTGCGCCGCCATCTCGATTGGCACCACTTGGGTCATGCTGACCATACTGATGCGCGCCTGGCGCATCGGCACCGACCTGACGCAACTGAACTTCACCCGCTTGCTGCTCTTGGACGCGCTGTCCAGCGTCACCCACGGCTGGTTGATGAACGGCTATTTTGCTTGGTTGGGCGTGCGCGACTTCGACACCTTGCCCGCTGCGGCCTGGGGCATGGCGCTGGGTGATTTTGTCGGCAGCGGCTTGCTGTTGCTCGCCTTGACGATGGTCTTGAAATTCACCCGATGGGGTCAGCTTCGCGCGAACCCGTGAAACGCGCGGCCACCGTGTCGATGCGGTGACCCTCGACCTGAGTCACGGTGAACAGCCAAACACCAATGGCAACCTCGGCGCCCGCGCCCAGCAATTCACCGGTCTCGTATTGCAACAAACCCGCCAGTGTGTTGTAGTAACCCGCGTCCTCGCCGGGCAAGCTCTCGAGCTCCAAGCGCGACTTGAGCTCGGCGATGGGCATGGCGCCGTCCAACAACCAACTGCCATCGCTTTGCTCATGCGCCCAAGCGTCTTCGACCTCAGCGCTCTTGAGCTCACCCGTGATGGCTTCCAACAAATCACGCGGCGTCAACAAGCCCTGCACCACTCCATATTCGTCGACCACCAAAACCACCCGCATGTCGCTGACGCGGTACTGCTCCAAGAGGTCAAAGCCATTGAGGGTCTCCGGCACATAAACCACTGGCTGCAAGCGCTCGGTCTGCAACTCGGTGACGCCTTCTTGGGCCAAGCGCAGCAAGGTCTCCACGTGGACCAGGCCTTGCACGTGTTCCCAATCGCCTTTGCACACGGGGTACCACGAATGCCCGTGCTCGCGCACGCGATTCAAGGCCTCGTCCACGCTCATCTGACTGTCCAGCCACACCACGTCGTCGCGCGGCAACATGATCGAGGTCAACGAGCGCTTGTCCAAGTCCATGACGTTTTGCACCATGCGGTGCTCTTGCTCTTCCAAAATACCCGCACCCAAACCCTCAGCCAAACTGGCTTCGATTTCTTCCGTGGTCATCGCCGGACCACCTCGGGTGTCGACCCGCAGCAAAGCCAACACCGCATGCGTGGTGCGCGAGAGCAAGGCGACAAAGGGGCGCGCCAGGGCGGCCACGCCCAACATGGGAATCGCCATGGCGCGCGCCACGGGCTCAGGAAACAACTGACCCACGCGCTTGGGCACCAACTCACCAAACACAATCGTCACGTAGGTGATCACAGCCACCACCAAGGCCGTGGCCACGATGCTGGCGGTGGGCTCTTCCATGCCCCAAGCCTGCAGGTGTTGCGACAGCCCTTCGCTGAAGGCCGCCTCACCCAGAATGCCATTGAGCAAACCAATCGAGGTGATGCCCACCTGCACCGACGATAAAAACTGTGTCGGGTCATCCATCAAACGCAAGGCCGCAATGGCAGGTTTATCACCTCCGTCAGCGAACTTTTGCAGCTTGGCGCGACGCGCTGAAGCCAAAGCCATTTCCGACATGGCAAAGACACCGTTGAGCAGCGTCAGAAAAATGATGATGAGCAGTTCCATAATTCGCGCATGGCACTGTACATGATCGGCGATATCCAAGGCTGTTACGCCCCTTTGAAGCGGCTGCTGGCCGCCATTGACTTTTCCCCCAGCCGGGACACCCTCTATTGCTTAGGCGACTTGGTCAACCGTGGCCCAGACTCACTTGCTGTGTTGCGCTACCTGCGTGCACTGGACGGCGCGGCGGTGTGCCTGCTGGGTAATCACGACTTGCACTTGTTGGCCGTGGCCCATGGTTTCGGCAAACTCAAAAAACGCGACACCCTGAACGAAGTGCTGGCCGCTGACGACGCCAAGATGTTGTTGCAATGGCTACAGCGGCGACCTCTGGCCGCGTTTGCCCAAGGCTGGCTGATGGTGCACGCTGGCGTGCTGCCCAACTGGAGCAGCGCCGACACCCTGCGGTTGGCGGCAGAAGTCGAAGCGATGTTGGCCAGCGAACAAGCCCCACGTTTTTTCGCACAGATGTACGGCAATCAGCCCTGCGCCTGGCAAGAAGGGTTGCAAGACATCGAGCGCTGGCGCGCCATCGTCAACGTATTGACGCGCATCCGCTTGGTCAATGCACACGGCGAGATGGACTTTGAACTCAAAGGGGACGCGGCCAAAGCGCCACCAGGCTGGTTACCCTGGTTCGATCACCCAGAGCGTCAAACACAAGGCGAGCCCTTGGCCTTTGGCCATTGGTCAACCCTGGGGGCCGCCAAGCGCCGTGACGTCCTGCCCCTGGACACAGGCTGCGTGTGGGGCGGCGCTTTGACCGCCGCGCGCATCACTGGCAAGGCAGGAGAGGTCGAGCTGATCCGCCAACCCTGTCCCCAGGCCCAAAAGCCTGGCTGAGTGGCTCAATCGGCTGTGACCGTGTCCTCAGGCTGAGGGGCACGAAACAGCGCGGGGGTTTTGGTCTTGGGGCGAATGTAGGCCGACAAACCACGTGCTTTGCCGGCTTTGCTCGGTGCCTGTGACTCCCAAGTGGGGGCCGGCGCTTCTGCGCTGGGCTCGTACGGCTTGTCAAACCAAGGGTCACGCGGCGCCATACGCGGCGCCCGATAAGCGGGTTTGTCGTCGGCGCTTTGCTTGTCTTCGTGTTGCCAATGGCGCTGGCCTTGGTTGCGCACGCCCTGGGGACGACCACCCCAAGCAATGGTTTCCACATCCGCCTTTTGATGCGTCAACTTCTCCACGTCGGCCAGCAAACGGTTGTCTGACGGCGCGACAAAGCTGACGGCCAGGCCTTCAGCCCCGGCGCGACCCGTGCGGCCGATGCGATGCACGTAGTCTTCGGCGTTGAAAGGAATGTCCACGTTGAACACCGCTGGCACATCCTTGATGTCCAAGCCGCGCGCAGCCACGTCGGTGCAGATCAAGAGCTGAACCTCGCCACGCTTGAACGCGTCCAAGGACTTCAAGCGCTCGTCTTGGCTCTTGTCGCCGTGCAGGGCGGCGGTTTTGAAGCCGTCACGCTCCATGGCGCGAGCCAAGCGCGCGCAGCCCAATTTGCTGTTGACGAAGACAAAGGCCTGCTTGACATCCAACTCATGCACCAAATGGCACAAGGCTTTGCGCTTGTCGTCAGTGCCCACGGCAAAAAATCGCTGCGTCACGGTCGACGCCGTCTCGTTGGAGCGCGCAACTTCAATGGTGACCGGGTCTTGCAAATA
>JALRFN010000307.1 GCA_023268425.1 Burkholderiaceae bacterium
ACAACGCAAAGAGCGTGACGATCACGGCCGGCAATGTTGTTACACCGCCAAACAAAATTGCCAGCCGCCAATGCAATTGATGGCCCGCAAGCCGCTGCCGACGCTCGCGCCACAAGCGCCACACCTGACGCCCGACCAGCGCCCCAAGCCCGACCAATGCCAGCGCGTCAATCGCTACCAACCAGACCAGTAGGTCAGTGTCACCTGACAGATAATCGACGCGGGTCAGCGCATAGGCCGTGACCGCACCCATGATCAGCGTAAAAATGATTGACAAATAGGCCAACCGATCCTCGCGCAACCAGCCGCCATTCGTAACGCCAGCCCATGTCTTAGCGAATGACATGTTCATCTATCGCCCTGCCCTTATGTTCAATTCCTTGATCTTTTTCCGCAATGTATTGCGGTTAAGCCCCAGAATATCGGCGGCCCGCACCTGATTACCCCGGGTCATCTCCAAGGTGGCGACGATCAACGGATGTTCAACTTCACGCAAAATCCGACCATAGAGCCCCGGCGCTGGCAACTACACAGACGACATCAACGTACACGGCCAGACTTTCGCCGTGTTTGTGCGCTCGCCGCATGCCCACGCCACCATCAACAGCATCGACGCGGCCGCCGCCGCCGCCATGCCGGGCGTGGTGCGCATCTTCACGGGCAAAGACCTCGAAGGTCAAATGGGCGGTTTGCCCTGTGGCTGGTTGATCACCGACACCGATGGCCAGCCGATGAAAGAGCCGCCGCACCCCGTGCTGGCTCAAGGCAAAGTGCGCTACGTGGGCGACCATGTGGCCATGGTTGTTGCTGAGAGCTTGCAGCAAGCCAAAGACGCTGCAGAAGCCGTGGTCGTTGACTACACCCCGCTGTCGGCCGCTGTGACTTGCGAACAAGCGAAAAGCGGTGCGGCCTTGCACGCTGAAGCTCAGGACAACCACTGCTACAAGTGGGCCATCGGTGACAAAGCTGGCGTGGACGCGGTGTTTGCCAGTGCGGCACACATCACCAAGCTGGATTTGACCAACAACCGTTTGGTCCCCAACCCCATGGAGCCTCGCGCTGTGGTGGGCCAGTACAACCGCGCCTCTGACGAGTACACGCTGCACGTGGCCAACCAAAACCCCCATGTCGAGCGTTTGTTGATGACCGCCTTCGTCTTGGGTTTGCCCGAGCACAAGGTGCGCGTGATCGCCCCCGATGTTGGCGGTGGCTTTGGCTCCAAGATTTATCTGTACGCCGAAGACGTGGCCGTGACCTGGGCGTCCAAACAGATCAACCGCCCAATCAAATGGACCAGCGACCGCTCGGAAGCTTTCTTGAGTGACGCGCATGGCCGTGACCACGTGTCGACGGCTGAGATGGCCATGGACGCTGAGGGTCACTTTTTGGGCTTGCGTGTGCACACAGACGCCAACCTGGGTGCCTACTTGTCCACATTTGCAACGGCGGTGCCGACGATTTTGTATGCCACCTTGTTGGCCGGTCAGTACAAAACCCCGGTCGTTTACGCGGAGGTTGACGCCTATTTCACCAACACGGCGCCAGTGGACGCCTATCGTGGTGCGGGTCGCCCCGAAGCCACCTATTTGTTGGAGCGACTGGTCACCCGCTGCGCCTGGGAAATGGGCTTGAGTCAGGCCGAGATTCGTCGCCGCAACTTCATCACCGAGTTCCCCTACCAAACACCAGTGGCTTTGCAATACGACATTGGTGACTACCACGCCTGTTTGGACGAGGCTGAAAAGCTCGCCGACGTGGCTGGCTATGCTGCGCGCAAGGCCGCGACCGAAGCCAAGGGCTTGCTGCGTGGCGTGGGTTACTCCAGCTACATCGAAGCCTGCGGCATCGCACCGTCGAACATCGCTGGTGCCTTGGGTGCCCGGGCGGGTCTGTTCGAGTGTGGCGAAGTGCGCGTACACCCCACGGGCAGCGTGACCGTGTTCACCGGTTCGCACAGCCACGGACAAGGCCACGAAACCACGTTTGCTCAAGTGGTTGCGGCTCGCCTGGGCATCGACGTCGACGCCGTGGACGTGGTGCACGGCGACACGGGTCGCGTGCCTTTCGGTATGGGCACGTATGGTTCGCGTTCGATCTCCGTTGGTGGAGCGGCCATCATGCGTGCGCTGGACCGCATCGAGGCCAAAGCCAAGAAAATTGCTGCGCACTTGATGGAGGCCAGCGACGACGACATCGAATTCGCCAACGGCAACTTCACGGTCAAGGGCACGGACAAGACCATCCCATTTGCTCAGGTGGCTTTGACGGCCTATGTGCCGCACAACTACCCGTTGGACAAGCTGGAGCCAGGCTTGAACGAAACCGCGTTCTACGACCCGACCAACTTCACCTTCCCTGCAGGCACGTACATTTGCGAAGTCGAGATCGACCCCAACACCGGCGTGGTGCGCGTGGATCGCTTCTCTGCCGTGGATGACTTCGGCACCATCATCAACCCGATGATTGTCGAAGGCCAAGTGCACGGGGGTCTGGTGCAGGGCATTGGCCAAGCGCTCTTGGAAAATTGTGTGTACGACACCGAGACCGGGCAGTTGCTCACCGGCAGCTTCCAAGACTACGCCATGCCGCGCGCAGACGATTTCCCTGAGTTCAAGCTGGGCCATGTGTGCACGCCTTGTACCCACAATCCCTTGGGCACCAAGGGTTGCGGTGAGGCGGGTGCAATCGGCTCCCCGCCTGCGGTGATCAATGCGGTGTTGGATGCTTTGCAGCCCATGGGGGTCAAAGAGTTCGACATGCCGGCAACGCCGGCACGCGTGTGGGCTGCGATTCAAGCAGCCAAGGCTTGATCTGGATTGTTGAGGAGAATTTCAAATGTATTCTTGTGAATATGCACGTCCCCAAAGCCTGGCTGCTGCTGCGCAAGCCATCGCTGACGGTGGTCAAGCCCTGGCTGGCGGTCAAACCCTGATCGCCACCATGAAGCAGCGTTTGGCTGCGCCTGGCACCCTGGTCGATTTGTCACAAATTGCGGACCTCAAAGGCATTCGCATGGATGGTGACAAGCTGGTCATCGGCGCCATGGTGCGCCATGAAGATGTGGCCAAGAGTGATGTGGTGCGCGCCAACATCCCTGCGCTGGCTGAACTGGCAGGTGGCATCGGTGATCGCCAAGTTCGGGCTGTCGGCACCATGGGTGGTTCTGTGGCCAACAATGACCCCTCGGCTTGTTACCCATCGGCCGTTTTGGGCCTGGGTGCCACCATCATCACCGACAAACGCCAAATCGCGGCCGATGACTACTTCCAAGGCATGTACGCCACCGCGCTGGAGCCAGGTGAGCTGATCGTTGCGATCGCCTACCCCAAACCCCAAGCAGCGGCTTACGCCAAATTCAAGCAACAGGCCTCGCGTTTTGCGTTGGTGGGTGTGTTTGTGGCCAAGACCGCGTCTGGCGTTCGTGTGGCGATCACAGGTGCCGGATCGGAAGGTGTGTTCCGCAGTGCCGAACTCGAAGCCGCTTTGAACGCTGACTGCAGCGCGGCGTCTGCGGCAAGTGTGAAAGTGCCATCGAGTAACCTCAACAGCGACATCCATGGCACGGCCGAGTACCGTGCACACATCATTGGTGTGATGGCGCAGCGCGCTGTGGCCAGCTTGTAACAGGCGGCCCACGGTGGCTTTCCCCGTGGGCCATTCGGTCCCGCGTGGGAAGGCGCAAAGGGGCACGTGTGGGTGCCCCATTTTTTTGGGCGAAGAGTGGTGTTGAATTCAATCGATGACTTGATCCAGGCTTTGGCTGCCGAGGGCTATTTTGCCGACCGTCGCCTGGCCGCTGCCGTGTTTTTGGCTTTGCGTTTGCAGCGTCCGCTGTTGCTGGAGGGCGAACCGGGTGTGGGCAAAACCGAATTGGCCAAGGCCTTGTCTCGCGCCTTGTCGCGCGCCCTGATTCGCCTGCAGTGTTACGACGGTTTGGAACAGCGAGAGGCCTTGTACGAGTGGAATTACGCTGCACAGTTGTTGCACATGCGCGCAGCCGAGACACAAGGGCGGGTGCAGGGCGCCGATCAGGTGGCTGACATTGAGCGCGAGGTGTATCAAGAGCGTTACTTGATTCGTCGCCCCTTGCTGCAAGCTTTGCAAACACCAGAGCCTGGCGCGGTGTTGTTGATCGACGAAGTCGACCGAGCGGATGAGCCCTTTGAGGCCTTTTTGCTTGAGTACTTGGGCGAATACCAAGTCAGCATTCCAGAGCTGGGGGTGATGCAGGCCCAAGCCATGCCCGTGACGATTTTGACCAGTAACCGCACGCGAGATTTGAACGATGCGGTCAAGCGCCGCTGTTTGTACCACTGGCTGGATTACCCAGAGCGCGAGCGCGAGTTGGCGATTGTGCGGGCCCGCGTACCTGAGGCCTCGGAGACTTTGGCGCAGCAAGTGGCCGACTTCGTACACCGGCTGCGCACCCAACCCTTTGCTGCGGGTTTCAGTCGCGCCCCAGGCATCGCTGAGAGTGTCGATTGGGCCAAAGCCTTGGTGGCCTTGGACACCTTGGTGGTCGACCCAGAGGTGGTCAGCGATACCGCTGGGGTCTTGTTCAAACAGCGTGAGGATGTGGCGGCGCTGACGCCTGCCATGCTCAACGACTTGTTTGCCCCAGAGCCTGAGGTGGATGACTGACATGGCCACAGGCGTGTCTCAGTGGGGTGATGCTCGCCGTGGCAAGCTGGCTGACAACTTGGTGGGTTTTGGCCGTGCTTTGCGCCGCGCCGGCTTCCCCTTGGATAGCCAACGCATGGCGCTGGCGAGTCAAGCCTTGATGGCTGTCGGGGTTGATGACCGCTGGGACTGTGCGCACGCCCTGGAGGCTGTGTTGGTCAACGATGCCTCGCAACGGGTGGTGTTTCACGAGTTGTTCGAAGCCTATTTCAAAGACCCCGAGGTGGCCAACAAACTCTTGGCTCAGTTGTTGCCTAAATCCAAGGGTGACCAAAACAGCAAACAACGCATGCGCACGCAAGACGCATTGCGCCCCCAAGCGCCTGCCACCTCACAGCAGCGCGAACGCAAAGACGAAGAGGTGCGCTTTGACGCGGCCATGACGGCCAGCCAAATCAAACGCCTGCACCAAGCGGACTTCAACACCTTATCGGCCAGCGAATATGTGTTGGTGCAAGAGCTGGTGCGCGACATCGCTTTGCCGTTCCCGCGCGTGGCGGCGCGGCGCTACGTGCCCAAGCGGCATGCCGCTCAACTGGATTGGTCGCGCATGGCTGCAGCCACAGCCCGTTTGGGCGGCGAATGCCTGCAACTGCCGCACATGGGGCGTGCCCAAGAGGTCTTGCCGCTGATGGTGTTGGTGGATGTGTCGGGTTCCATGGAGCGCTACGTGCGGATGCTGTTGGCCTACCTGCATGCCGCACTCAAACGCGGTGCCGCGCGCGGGCGTGCCTGGCGGGTCGGGCGTCGCGATGTGATGGCCTTTGGCACCCAACTGAATGATTTGTCAGAAGCGTTTTCGTTGTCTGACACGGATGACATGCTCGCTGCGGTACAGCAGCAGGTCAAAGATTTTGCTGGCGGTACGCGCTTGGGTGATTCCTTGGGCGAATTGCGGCGCCAACACGCCAAGCGCTTGATCGGCAGACGCACCGTGGTCTTGTTGATCAGCGATGGGCTGGATACGGGCAAGCCTGAAGAGTTGGCGCGAGAGCTCGCTTGGCTGAACCGCCACAGCCGCAAGCTCTTGTGGCTCAATCCGCTGTTGCGCTTCGATCAGTACCAACCTGTTGCCGCAGGCGCGCGGGTGTTGCACGAACACGCGCACGGCATGGTGGCCATCCACAATGTGGACCATTTGCGTGATTTGGCTCGCAGTGTCGAGCGTATTTTGAAGGAGGCTTGAAGATGGAAATGAACGGCAGCCGCGATTTGGCGGTCACACAGCAGCAGGCGTGGGACGCCTTGAACGA
This sequence comes from Burkholderiaceae bacterium, assembly GCA_023268425.1. Classification (GTDB taxonomy): domain Bacteria; phylum Pseudomonadota; class Gammaproteobacteria; order Burkholderiales; family Burkholderiaceae_C; genus RS62. The sequence goes on from JALRFN010000307.1 coordinate 5,934, forward strand.
TCCCGAGGTCTTGAAAGCCTGTATCCCAGGTTGCGAAAAGGTCGAGCCTGCGGGCGAGAACGCCTACAACGTTGGCATGGCGGTGCGCATCGGGCCCGTAGCCGCGCGCTTCACGGGGGCGATCCAGCTTTCTGACATTCAGGCGCCCACCAGCTACAAGCTGAACTTCGAAGGCCAAGGTGGCCCCGCAGGCTTTGGCAAAGGTGCGTCGCAAGTGACCCTGACGCCCATTGATGGCGGCACGCGTTTGGACTACACCGTGGACGCGCAAGTGGGCGGCAAGGTCGCGCAGTTGGGTCAACGCTTGATTGATGGCGCAGCCAAGACGCTGGCCAACGATTTTTTCAAACGCTTCGATGCCGAAATGACCAAGCGCCATGGCGGACAAGCGCCAGCGGGCGGTGCCCCTGCCAAGAGCGTTGCGCCTCAGGCTTCGGTCGCCGATCCCTTGGCGGCTTTTTGGGCGCCCTTGGCGTGGGGCGCAGGCGCTTTTGTGTTGATGTCTTTGGTGCTGTGGTTGTCTTGATGGCGAGGTGAGCGGATGGAGAACATCGATGTCATGGTCTTGCGCACCCTGCGTCAGTGGCGTGCAGCAGGCAAACGGGCGCTGTTGGCCACGGTGGTGCGCACCTGGGGTTCATCGCCGCGACCGGTGGGCTCCATCATGGCCTTGTGTGAAGACGGTGCGGTCGTTGGTTCGGTCAGTGGTGGTTGTATTGAAGACGATCTGATCGACCAGTACACCAAGGCCTACGCTGGACACCTGGGCGAGCAGGATCAAGCGGGGCGTGTGATTCCCAGTGGCGCGCCGACCAACATCAAATACGGCATCACCGCAGATGAAGCGCATCGCTTCGGCTTGCCTTGTGGCGGCACCTTGGAGTTGTTGCTGGAGTTCGATCCCGATGCCGCCAGTCTTGCTGACTTGGTGCAAGCCTTGGATGCGGGGCGCTTGATGCAACGCCGCGTGGACTTGGCCGATGGAGCGGTGACCTTGTCGCCCTGCGATGTACCTCAGGCCTTGAGTCTGAGTGATGTGGCGCTGATCAACACCTTTGGGCCGGAGTACCGCATGTTGATCATTGGCGCGGGCCAAATGAGCGAGTACTTGGCGACCATGGCGCTGTTCAATGGCTTTGCGGTCACGGTTTGTGACCCCCGCGAAGAGTACCGTGGTGCTTGGTCTGTCGCGGGTGCCCGGGTGGTTTCAGACATGCCTGACGATCTGTTGCGCGACATGGCGGCCGATCACCGCACCTGCGTGATTGCTCTGACGCACGACCCCAAGTTGGATGACCTGGCCCTGCTGGAAGCCTTGGATACCGAGGCTTTTTACATTGGCGCCATTGGTTCGAGACGCAACCAAGCTTCGCGCCGCCAGCGTTTGCTGGAGCACTTTGACAAAACCGAAGCCGAACTGACACGCTTGCGTGGGCCGATTGGCATCTACATCGGCAGCAAGACACCCGCCGAAATTGCGGTCAGTGTGATGGCGGAAGTCTTGGCGGTGAAGAATGGCGTGCGGCTGCCGCGCGACATGGGTGTGGGTGAGGCCAAGACACTGCGTGATGAGGCACCCAACGACCCGGGCGCCATGGTTTGTGGGGTGCGTCAGCGAGATTGATGGCCGCAGTGAACGCGGCTGAAGACTTCAGTTGGCGCTGGGAGGTAGCCAGGCGCGGTGCTCCACCCACCACTCACCGCTGAGCAGCCCCAACCACGTGAGCAGCAGGCTGCCCAGGACATTGATGCCCACGTTGCTCAACGCCATGCCCCATTTGTTCAAGGCCATCAGGCTCACGGTTTCCACGGAAAAGGTTGAAAACGTGGTCAGCGCGCCAAGAAAGCCCGTGATGAGCAACAGGCGCCAGGCGGGGTCCAGGTGTGGATGGTGTTGTAAGAGGGTGACGCCAAAGCCGATCAGGTACGCCCCCAGCGCGTTGGCTGTCCAGGTTCCCCAGGGAAGGCTTTGCGGGACACCTGAATTCAGCCACAGCCCCAGCTGCCAACGCGCCGTGGCGCCGACGGATGCGCCTGCACTGAGCACCATGATTTCTTTCAACATGGCGTGATGATACCCATCCGGTCAATCGGCGAGCGCAAACTGCTCAGCCCGACTGCGCAACCAATAACGCCGGTAATGTGGCGGTAAGGCATCCATGTAGTTGGCGTCGACGTTCAACAACTGGCCAGGCTGGACGGTGGGCAAGATCTCTGAGAGGGGGGCCACGCGATGCACGTCAATTCGCCGCAAGATGTGTTCAGGCGTGAGGTCACCAGGATCTCGCAAGCCCGCTGCTTCGATCAGCTCTTGCAGTGCTTTTAGGGTGTGCTGTTGGAAGTTGGCGACCCGCTTGGCCTTGTCGTCCACGACCAAGGCACGCTGGCGCACGGGGTCTTGTGTCGTGATGCCTGTGGGGCAGTAGCCACTGGCGCAGTGCTGGGCTTGTACGCAGCCCAAGGCGAACATGAAGCCGCGCGCGCTGTTGCACCAATCGGCGCCCAAGGCCATGGTGCGTGCCATGTCAAAGGCAGTGATGATCTTGCCTGCCGCGCCGATGCGGATGTGTTCACGCAAACCCGTGCCCACCAAGGTGTTGTGCACCAAGCGCAGGCCTTCCCACAAGGGCATGCCCATGTGGTCCGAAAATTCCAGGGGCGCTGCACCTGTGCCGCCTTCGCCGCCGTCCACCACAATGAAGTCGGGGGTGATGCCCGTGTGCAGCATGGCCTTGACCAAGGCAAACCACTCCCAGGGATGTCCCACGCAAAACTTGAAGCCGATGGGCTTGCCCTGGCTCAATTCGCGCAGCCGTTGAATGAACTGCATCAGTTCAATCGGCGTTCCAAATGCGCTGTGCTTGGCAGGTGAAACACAAGTGACCCCGACGGGAATGCCTCGCGCCTCCGCGATTTCGGCGCTGACTTTGGCACCAGGCAAGACCCCACCGTGGCCGGGCTTGGCGCCTTGGCTGAGTTTGATCTCAATCATCTTGACTTGATCCAAAGCGGCGTTGGCTTTGAACTTGTCCTCATCAAAGCCGCCCTCGGCGTTGCGACAGCCGAAGTAACCCGAGGCAATTTGCCAGATCAGATCGCCTCCTTGACTTTGGTGGTAGCGTGAAATCGAACCTTCGCCCGTATCGTGGGCGAAACCGCCCAGTCTGGCTCCTTGATTCAAAGCCATGATCGCGTTGGCGCTCAAGGCGCCAAAGCTCATCGCAGAGATGTTCAGGCGACTGATGTCATAGGGCTGGCTGCAGGCCGGGCCGCCGACGTGCACGCGAAAGTCGTGGCTGGCGATGTGGGTCGGTGCCATGGCGTGTTGCAACCACTCGTAGCCAATGGCCCGGGTGTCTTTTTGGGTGCCAAAGGGCCGCGCATCAGATTCGCCTTTGGCGCGGGCATAGACGACGGAGCGTTGGGCACGCGAAAAAGGTTCAGCCTCGGTGTCGCTCTCAATGAAGTACTGCCGCATCTCCGGGCGGATGAACTCCAGCATGAAGCGCAAGTGTCCAATGATGGGGTAGTTGCGCAAAATCGCGTGCCGATGTTGGCGCAAGTCGTACAGACCTACAGCCAGCAGCGCCCACGCCAGGACGACTGTTGCCTGTAGCCACAGCGTCGATGGCCAGGCCACAGTTCCCAGCAGTGCCAGCGCAATCGTGGCGTGCCAAACGGTGTAACGAATGGGGTAGTGTTGATTGATGCGAGAAAGAATCATGGCGTTCACTCAAGGCCTTGTTTGGATCAATATACCCAAGGGCCGTGAAAGCACCAATGCCTATTTGTTCGACAGCGTTGGTCTCTGGCAAAAACACCCAGTCGGCGCTGGGTGTCTGGCTGTGGTCTGACCAAGCCCGAACTCGGTCAGACGTGTTTGTTGCGCTTACTTGCTTTTGGCCGTGGCAGCCTTTTGCGCTTGGGCAGGGCTGTAAGGTTTACCACCGACCGTCAGACCTTGTTTGGACAAGGCAGACGCTTTGCCGGGGCCAATGCCCTTCACGCGTGCTTGGAAATCGCCCCAGTCGTTGAAGCGCTGTGACTTGCGCGCTGCAACAATTTGCTCGGCCGTTTTGGGTCCCACGCCTTTGAGGTTTTGCAGTTCGCTCACGTCGGCTTGATTGAGTTCCAACGCCAAAGCCCAACTGCACAGCAACGACAGTGCCATCGCGATCACGGTTTTGATCATGTCTTTATCTCCCTGAGTGTGAATGAAACAGGTTGTGGAGGCAACGCATCCACAACCCGCCATCGCTTTTAGGGAAGGCCAAGGCCCAGGTCAAGTTTTGCGGCGTCTTGCAGTCCGCAACCGTGACCCATCACACGTTTGGGCCGAGTTCACAACTCCTCGGCGCGCAAAGCCGGGAAGCTGTCCCAACTTTGGCAGCCCGGGCATTGCCAAAAGTAATTGTGGGTTTCGAAGCCACAAGCTGCGCATCGATAGCGTTGCAGAGGAGAGGCTGCGTGCTTCACCGCTTCCAGGGCGTGCTCGGGCAGGGGTGACACATCAGCGAGTGACTCCGCTGCGATGGCCAGAGACAGCTCACGGCCGAGGTGATTGGATAACCAATGCTGCCGCTGCTGTGGCGCCAGTTGAATCAAGGCCATGGTGATGTCCACGCTGGCCTGTCGCTCATGAGCCGACTTCAGCAAAGCCATGATGCGTTCGCTTTGCGCAGGCACCGTCGCCGCCCACTTGGCCAAACTCAAGGCGAACAGGGGCAAGGCATGGGGCTGCTGCTCGGCGCAGCGCAACAGTGTGACCACGGCGGTGTCTGTTTGGCCTTGTTGGTGTTGCAAGTTGGCCAGCGCCATCAAGGCTCGGGCGTGGTGAGGCGCGTGGTGCAAGGCGGCACGCAAATGCTGCTCAGCCACCACCAGATCGCCTTGGCGCAAGGCATCTTGCGCCAATTCGCAGGCGTGGTGGGCCATGCGTCCCCGAAAGCTGCCGGCAGCGCTGCCGTCCAACTGCGCCGCCATCGCTGACGCTTGTCCCCAATCTCGCGCACGCTCGTGAATGCCCAACAACGCCAGCCGGGCCTGTTCAGCCAAGGGGCTGTCCAGCAGCGTTTGCATGGCGGTTTCGGCACGATCCAGTAGGCCCGCTTTCAAAAAGTCCAAAGCCAATTCATGCTGCGCGCGGTGCCGATCAGATGTCTTGAGATCCGCGCGTTGCAACAGGTGTTCATGCACCCGAATGGCGCGGTCATAGTCGCCACGACGTCGAAACAAATTGCCCAACGCAAAATGCAGCTCGCTGGTGTCGGCGTCTTGTTGCGTGGCTTCAATGAAGGCGTCGATGGCCGCGTCTTGTTGCTCGTTCAACAAGTGGCTCAGGCCGCGAAAATAGGCTTGCGGCCCCGCCGCGCGGCTGCTGCGCCACTGGCGTTGTTCCAGGCCTCGCAGCCACCAGCCCAAGGCAATCAAGCCACCCAGCGTCAGCGGAACCGCCCAAAGCAACCACAGAAAGTCAGACGCCCAGTTCATCACTGACGTCAAAGCGCGTTGAAGTTTGCGGCGAGGTGGGTGCCACAGCAGGCTTGGGTTTGCGGCGCAGAACACGCGGCAACATCGCCAACACGCCCAGAGCCGCGCCGAGTGCGAGCATCAAAGCCATCACCCAAGCCAGTGGCCAAGTGGCCTGGCTACCAAACAGGCCATGCAAGGTGATGCTGTGTTGGTTTTGCAGGGCAAACAGCAACAACAGCAAAAACACCAGCAGACGAATCAACCACGCCACGAATTTCAAAGCTCAACCTCCTCTGGGTGCGTCGCACCAAGTCTTGCTTGCATTGTAGTGGCGACCTCTCGCCGAGACCGGGCCGTGCATGCCAGCCGCGATCAAGCAGCAGAGTCGTTCTTGGTTGGTTTCAAGTTGTCAACAGCCTCGCGCAGGGCTTTGCCGACTTTGAAGTGTGGGGTGCGCTTTTCGGGAACCAGTACTTGTTCGCCGGAGCGCGGGTTACGCCCAACGCGAGCGGGGCGGCGGTTGATGGCGAAGCTGCCGAAACCGCGAATTTCAATGCGCTGGCCTTTGATCAAGGTGTCGCACATGGCATCCAAAATGGCGCGGGCAGCAATGTCCGCATCTCTTGGGGAGAGTTGAGGAAATCGTTCCGCCAAAGCGGTGACCAGTTCACTGCGCGTCATGTTGAATCAAGGGTCGAGAAAAACAATGCCCTCTGGGCCGCGAGGCGCAGAGGG
>JALRFN010000351.1 GCA_023268425.1 Burkholderiaceae bacterium
TTGCGGTGCGCGAGTCGGGGGTGGCCGAGCTGTTGCCCAGCGTGGATCTGGTGGTCTTTGACGAGGCACACCAACTCAACGAAATTGGGGTGCTGTTTTTGGGCATCCAAGTGAGCTCGAATCAGCTTCTGGACTGCAGTCGTGATGTGCTGGTCGCGGGTTTGCAGCACGCGCGTGGCCTGTGCGACTGGACCGCGCGCTGTGCAGACTTGGAGCGCAGTGTGCGTGACCTGCGTTTGGTCATGGGTCACACCGCCTACAGCCGCCGCTTGTCTTGGGGCGAGCACGCGCCGCAAGGTGTGGATGCGCAGTCATGGCAAGAGGGCGTGGCAGGCTTGGCTCAAGCGCTGCGCGACGTGCGTACCGATTTGGACACGGTGACCGAGTTGTCACCCGACCTGGGGCGCTTGCTGGAGCGCGTCGATGAGATATTGGCCGGTTTGAAGTTGCTGCAAATGGACAGTGATGCCGACCAGGTGCGTTGGCTTGATGTCGGCAAGCAATGGCGCTGGGTCAAGAGCCCCTTGGATTGCGCCTCGGTGTTCACAGGCGTCGATGTCCAAGTGGTGAGTGACGACGAGGCTTGGGGTGAGGGCGATGATGCTGCGGCATCGCCACGCAGCCCGCGCAGTTGGGTGTTCACCTCCGCCACACTGGGAGACGACGCTGGATTGAGTTGGTTTTGTCAGCCACTCGGGTTGAGCCGGGCCCGCGTGGAGGTTGTGCAAAGCCCCTTTGATCACGAAGCCCAGGCCGCCTTGTGGATTCCGCCTGATTTGCCCTTGCCCAACGACGCGAGGCACACCGTGGCCTTGGTGGATCAAGCGGCCGCCTGGGTGCGCCAGTTGCAGGGCCGCACTTTGTTTTTGACCACCACCTTGCGCGCCTTGGACGCCGCGGCGCAGCGTTTTCGCGATGTGTTCGTCGACAGCGACTTGCAGGTCTTGGTGCAGGGCGAAGCGCCCAAGCCTGAATTGCTGGCGCGTTTCGCCCAGGCGTCTCGCCAAGGTGGCGCGGTTTTGGTGGCTTCGGTGTCGTTCTGGGAAGGCGTGGATTTGCCCGGCGACATGTTGCAAATGGTGGTGCTCGACAAGTTGCCCTTTCCTGTGCCGGATGATCCCGTCATCAAGGCACGCGCTCGTCGCATTGAGTCACAGGGCGGCTCATCATTTGCCTTGCACACCTTGCCCGCCACCGCCGTCGCGCTCAAGCAAGGGGCAGGGCGGCTCATTCGCACTGAACGCGATCGCGGCTTGCTGGTGGTCGGTGATGTGCGCTTACTGCGCCAAAGTTACGGACGTCGCTTGCGTGCGGCCTTGCCGCCGATGCGGGCCTTGGCCTCCGAGCTTGAAGTGCAGGCTTGGCTGGCCACATTGAGTGAAACGCCGTCAATGTTCGACGCGACCTCGGCCTGACCTCAAACTCTCGAACCGCCCGGTGCGGACCCGCATGCCGGGTGGTGTGGCAGGGGCGCCTCCGACAATGGAGGCCCCCTATGCCGATTGCGCGCTCGAACAATCGCAGCAGAATACTGTGTATTTGCACAGTATCTGTGTCTGAGCTATCCAAACCCAAGTGCTACAACCCGCGCCACCCCGAGCGCACGTTGCTCTACCAAACAGTCGCCGAGCACTACGAGACCTGGCTTGAGCTGGCCAGCGCGGGCCAGTTTGACTGGCAGGGCGACCACCACAGCCCCAAGCCCTATGTGCGCAAAGCCTTCGAGAAGTATCTGGAGTGTGGCATCTTCGCTCACGGCTTTGCCCGCGCCCGCTGCGACGACTGCGGGCATGACTTCCTGGTCGCCTTCTCCTGCAAAGGCCGGGGCGTCTGCCCCTCATGCAACACCCGGCGCATGGCACAGACGGCGGCACACCTCTGCGACCATGTCTTCCCCCGCCTGCCGGTGCGCCAGTGGGTGCTGTCAGTGCCCAAACGACTGCGTTACTTCATGCAGCGCGACGGCGCGGTGTTGGGCATGGCCGTATCGGTCAACGCCATTTGCGCGATGGCCCAGGTTTCCAAGCCGTCGCTCTACCGCGACTTCGGCAGCGAAGACGGGCTCACGCTGGCCGCGCTGACGCACTATCAAGAAACGGTGTTACCGCCACTTGAGGCGCTCATGCAAAAGGCGCCAACCCTGTCGGCGACGCTGGATGCCTTGGTGGCGTTTGCCAGCGACGACCCGCACATGAGCAAGGGCTGTTTGTTCGTGAAGATGCGCGCCACGCGATCACGTTTTGGCCCAAAAACCCAAGCACTGTTGACTGCCATCGAGGCTGGCCTGCAAAGCCAATTCACGCGCTTGTTCAAAGACGCCGCCGCTCGGGGTGAATGGTCAAGCGCCATCTCCCCCGAAATCGCCGCCAGCTACCTGCAAGAGCAACTGGCACTGGCCCTCACGCTGCGTGCCGACGGCGTACCGCAAGAGCGCGTGCGTGCGCTGTTTGAACTGGCGGTCTCGGTGTTGCGTTAGGTGAATGCGGCGCTGTGCCGCTGCAGTTGCGAGCCCACGCTTGCCCCGCTGAGCTCAGCGGGGTGGGTCGTTTTGAACCACCCGAGCGACTCTCGAGTGGCGGCGCTGTACCGGGCCATTCGCGTGGCACAGCTGAGCGAGTTGAATGGTTCGCAGCCAGCGGCGTTTCATGGGGCTCACTTGTGGATCGCCCGCGCACTCACCACAGGCGCCACCAAGATTTTTCTTGCGCCTTCAAGCCTTCGCTCAAGTACTTGCTGTTGGGAAAGTTCTTGCTCAGCACACGCTTGTTGTCGTCGCGCAGTTGGGGCAGTTTCAGTGCGTCATAAGACGCCACCAAAATCGCCAAGGCTTCTTCCAGCGCGGGCGCGGTGGGGTAGTCCTGAATGGCGGTCTGGGCGCGCGCCACCGCTGCCAGGTAGGCTTCGCGGCGATAGTAGTAACGCGCCACATTGACTTCAGACTGGGCCAAGGAATTCACCACATAGGCCATGCGCGCACGGGCATCGGCCGCGTATTTGGAGGTCGGGAAGCGGGTGACCAATTCGCGAAAGGTCTCGAAGGAATCCTTTGCCGCTTTTTGGTCGCGTTCGCTCAAGTCTTTGGGGCTGAGGAAGCCCAACAGGCCTGCGTCGTCATTGAAATTGGCCAGACCCTTGAGGTAGAGCGCGTAATCCATCGCGGGGCTGGTGGGGTGTTGACGCATGAAGCGTTCCAAGATGGCTACGGCTTGCACGGGCTCTTTGGCTTTGTAGTGCAAAAAGGCCGCTTCCAACATGGCTTGCTGGGCCAAGGGCGTGCCGGCTGCGCGGCCTTCCAAGCGCTCCAGCAGTCGCGTGGCTTTGTCGGTGTTGCCCGCGTCGCGCTCGTCCATGGCTTCTTGGTAGATGCGGTTGGGGCTCCAGCCCAGCGTCTCATCGCGGGTGACGTCGGAGGCACAACCAGCCAGCACAGCGACCAGGCTCAGGCAAAGCACGGATAATTTGGACATGGTTTCCTAGCGTTCAGAAGAGCGGCAACAACGAGATGTTGAATTGAATCAAAAAATTATAGGCCCCGCCGCCAGCGAAGAAGACAGTGCGGTCGATTGGCCGCAAGCGGAGGTGGAGCAGCGCCAGTTCACCGTGTCCACCGCTCAACACGGCATGCGCGTGGACCGCGCCTTGGCTGACTGGGTGCCTGAACTCTCTCGCTCTTATTTGGCGCAATTGGTCAGCGATGGCCATGTGCAGGTTCAAGGGCGGGTGATTGTCAAACCCGCTGCCAAGCTGTCTGCAGGCGCGCAAGTGGAGCTTGCCTTGGTGCCCACCCCAGCGGCCAACGCGTTTCGCCCTGAGGCGGTGGATTTTCCCGTGGTCTTCGAGGACGATGACCTGCTGGTTATCAATAAACCAGCGGGTTTGGTGGTGCATCCAGGTGCGGGCAATTGGGGCGGTACGCTGCTCAATGGTTTGTTGCACCGCGATCGCCGAGCGGCCGATTTGCCACGCGCGGGCATCGTTCATCGTCTGGACAAAAACACCAGTGGCTTGATGGTGGTGGCCAAGTCTCGCGTGGCCATGACCAGTTTGGTGGCGCAGTTGGCGGCGCGTGAGGTGCAGCGGGTTTACATCGCGATGGCACACGGGCGCTCGCCCTTGGGCCACTGTTTTGAGGTCGATCAAGCCATCGGGCGTGACCCCAAAAATCGCCTGCGCATGGGCGTGGTGGCTGCTGGCAAGCCCGCTCAAACCGAAGCGCGGGTGCTCGCGGCGAGTGAGGAACTCGGCGGCGTGTTGATGCTGCGCTGCAAGCTCAAGACTGGGCGCACCCACCAAATTCGTGTGCACATGGCCTGGGCAGGCATGCCCTTGGTGGGCGACACCCTCTACGGGGGGCGCGAAGCTTGGGGGTTGACGCACCAGGCCTTGCATGCGCATGACTTGGCGCTGGTGCACCCGGTGAGCGGGGCGCACCTGCACTGGTGGGCGCCGCCGCCAGTGCACCTGTGCACAGCGCTGGCCGCAGCGGGCCTTGGGTACAATGCGCAGGCTTTGCTGACGAACTGATGGGCCTGGTCCTGGCGACTCGGTCTGCGTTCGCTCCTTCTTTTCCACACCACACCACCATGAACACGTCGGATGCCAAGCGCGTCCTCGAAACCGCCTTGATTTGCGCGGGTCAGCCACTGTCAGTGCGAGAACTGACCCAGCTCTTCGAGGAACAATTGAGCGCAGACACCATCAAACGCCTGTTGACAGACTTGCAGCAGGAGTGGACGCACAAGGGCGTGGAATTGGCCTGCGTGGCCACGGGCTGGCGTTTCCAAAGCCGCCCTGACATGCGGCGTTATTTGGATCGTTTGCACCCCGAAAAGCCACCCAAATACACCCGAGCGGCCCTGGAGACCTTGGCCATCATCGCTTACCGGCAACCCGTCACGCGGGGCGACATCGAAGACATTCGTGGCGTCACAGTGAACTCGCTGATCATCAAACAGTTGGAAGATCGCGGTTGGGTTGAAGTCATCGGGCACCGAGAGACTGTGGGTCGCCCAGCGCTGTTGGCCACCACCAAACAGTTTTTGGAAGACTTGGGCTTGACCTCTTTGGATCAATTGCCCGAACTCAGCGACGTGAGTTTGGAGTCGGCCCTGGAGCAAGGCCAAGTCGACGAGGCGACAGCGAGTTTACTGGGCGAGATGGAAGCAGCGTCCGAGGTCGAGCACCCTGATGCTCCTGCTGAAGCGCCCGCAGTCAGCGCAGCGCAGGCCGACGCAGCTCAGGCAGGTGCAGGTGACGTGCCAGGTGCCGCCGCCGAACCCTTGCCGGGCCCCCGAGCCGCAGACGACTCGCCCAGTGCGAGCCATTTTTCCGTCCAGGTTGATGCCAACCCAGACCCAGCCAGTGAGGACGACCGTGAGTCGACGCCCCCCCCAAACCCGCCCCTCAGCCACTGAAGCCGAGGCCGCAGCAGACGCCGGGCTTGAACAAGCGGTCGATTTAGACGCGCTGGTCTCTGGTGCCTTCGACGCAGAGCAGGACCAAGACGACGACGCAGGTTTGCACAAGCGTGTGCTGCCGCCGCAGGAAGACATGCCGAAATTGCACAAGGTCTTGGCGCAAGCGGGTGTGGGTTCGCGCTTGGACATGGAGCGCCTGATCGGTGAAGGGCGGGTGTTGGTCAACAACGAACCCGCTCATGTGGGTCAACGGGTGAAATTTGGAGACACGGTCAAGGTCAACGGTAAGCCCGTGCGGGTGCAGTTTGCCCCGCCGCCGATGCGGGTTTTGGCCTATCACAAGCCCGTGGGCGAGGTGGTGACACACGACGACCCGCAAAACCGGCCGACGGTGTTTCGTCGCTTGCCGCGCCTGCAGCAGGGCAAGTGGCAGTCGGTGGGGCGCTTGGACTTGAACACCGAAGGCTTGTTGTTGTTCACCAACTCGGGGCAGTTGGCCAACCAATTGATGCACCCGCGCTTTGGCTTGGAGCGCGAGTACGCGGTGCGTGTGCTGGGGGCTTTGACCGATGAGTCGCGTGAAAAGCTGCTCAATGGCATCACCTTGGAGGACGGCCCAGCGCAGTTCCTGTCGCTGTCCGAAGGCGGTGGCGAGGGGGCCAACTGTTGGTACCGCGTGCGCATTGCCGAGGGTCGTAACCGCGAAGTGCGTCGTTTGTTCGAGGCGCTGGGGCATGCGGTCTCGCGCTTGATCCGCATCCGCTACGGCAGCGTGGTCTTGCCACGGGGCTTGCGGCGCGGGACTTGGGTCGAGCTCAGTCCTCGGGACGTCACGCAATTGGCCGACATGGTGGGCTTGCAAGCGGTCTCTGCACCGCCCCCAGGCGCGCGGGGCTCCCGTGGTGGACCGCAACGCCGTGGCGCGGGCACAGCCGTACCGCCTCGACGCGCGCCCAAGGCGCCGCAGGTGCAAGCCGACGAGGTGCCAGGTCGCGAAGCGGTGCGCCCCAGCGCGCATTACATCGGCGCGGACAGCCTCGCGCAGCAGCGACGGGCCAAAGAAATGGCCCGCAAACGCTTCAAGCGCTGAGGCTTGGGCCCGCAAAGCGGGCAGCGCCCAGGGTAGAATGTGAGGCTTTCTTCGGCCTGGTCGCGTCTGTGCGCGGGTCGCAGTGAAACACCAAATTTCGATCATTTTGTTTTAAGGAAATTCCATGGCTATCGAACGCACCCTGTCCATCATCAAACCCGACGCTGTGGCCAAGAACGTCATCGGTCAAATCTATGCACGCTTTGAAGGCGCTGGCCTGAAAATCGCAGCAGCCAAAATGGCTCACCTGTCACGCGGCGAAGCAGAAGCCTTCTACGCGGTGCACAAAGCCCGCCCCTTCTTCAAAGACTTGGTGGACTTCATGGTCTCTGGCCCGGTCATGATTCAAGTCTTGGAAGGCGAGGGCGCGATTGCCAAGAACCGCGAACTGATGGGCGCAACCAACCCCAAAGAAGCCGCTGCAGGCACCATCCGTGCTGACTTTGCCGAAAGCATCGACGCCAATGCCGTGCACGGTTCTGACGCCGCTGAAACCGCTGCTGTGGAAGTTGCGTTCTTCTTCCCCGGCATGAACGTCTACGCACGTTGATCATGCAATGACGGCCAATTTGCTCGACTTTGACCTCGAGGGGTTGGCCGCCTTTTGCGAGCGGCTGGGGGAAAAGCGCTTTCGCGCCACCCAGTTGTTCCGTTGGATCCACCAGCGCGGTGCGTCCGACTTCGGCCAGATGACCGATTTGGCCAAAAGCCTGCGCGAAAAACTGCCCGCTCACGCGCACATTGCGGGCTTGCCTGTGCTGAGCCGCCAAGACGCCAAAGACGGCACCATCAAATGGTTGTTCGATGTGGGTGCAGGTGATGCGGTCGAGACCGTGTTCATTCCAGAAGACGATCGCGGCACCTTGTGTGTGTCATCGCAAGCCGGCTGTGCCGTGGGTTGCCGGTTTTGTTCGACGGGCCATCAAGGTTTCAGCCGCAACTTGTCGACCGCTGAAATTTTGGCGCAACTGTGGACGGTTGAGCACACCTTGCGGCAAGAGTCGGCCAGCACTGAGCGGGTCATCACCAACGTGGTCATGATGGGCATGGGTGAGCCCTTGCAAAACTACAACGCCCTGGTCCCTGCCTTGCGCGTGATGTTGGACGACCACGGCTATGGCTTGTCGCGCCGCCGGGTCACGGTGTCAACCTCTGGTGTGGTGCCGATGATGGAGCGCTTGGCCAAGGATTGTCCGGTGGCGTTGGCGGTCTCTTTGCATGCGCCAACCGACGCCTTGCGAGACGATTTGGTGCCTCTGAATCGCAAATACCCATTGAACGAATTGATGGCGGCTTGTGCGGCCTACTTGCCCCAGGCGCCTCGTGACTTCATCACCTTGGAATATTGCATGCTGGACGGTGTCAATGACCGCCCCAGCGATGTCGAGGCCTTGTTGGACTTGTTGCGCCGCAGTGGTGTGCGCGCCAAGTTGAATTTGATTCCTTTCAACCCATTTCCCCAATCGGGTTTGCGGCAGTCACAGCCTGCAGCCGTGCAGGCCTTTGCCCGCACGCTGAACGATGCCGGCGTCGTCACCACGGTGCGCAAAACACGGGGTGACGACATCGACGCGGCCTGCGGTCAGTTGGCCGGCGACGTGCGCGACCGCACCAATGCCGCCAGCCGCATGGCGCAGCGTCGACAGGCCATCCAGTGGCATCCGCAAACCCCGAAGGAGCCCAGTCAGTGAAGCGCCTGGTGTGGATGTTGTGCTGCCTCATGGGCGCGGTGGGCTGCGCGCACAAAACATCAGCCCCCGCTGCGGTGGTCAATGGGCAAGAATTGATCACCAGTTCTGACGAAAGTGCGGACCACCGTCGCGCACGCATCCGCACCGAATTGGCCGCAGCCTATTTGCAGCGCGGTCAAGCTGAAGTGGCCCTGGATGAGGCCAAGTTGGCTTTGGCCGCTTCGGAGGCTTATGTTCCCGCGCACGTCGTCAAGGCGCTGGCCTACATGGCGCTGAGCCGACCGGATTTGGCGCGTTTGTCCTTGGATCGCGCTTTGGCGCTGGCGCCGCGCGATCTTGATGTCTTGATGAACGACGCCTGGTGGTCTTGCGGTCAAGGTCTGACCGACGCCGCGCTGGCTGGTTTCGAGCGAGCGCTGACGGCAGGCGCGGGTGGTCGTGCTTGGCTGGGGCAGGCCATTTGCAGCGCGCGCGCGGGACGTGAAGCCGACCCCATGTTTGCGCGCGCATACGCGCTGGCTCCGCGTGATGAACAGGTGGTCACCGCCTGGGCAGAATACGCCAGTGCTCGCAGCGATTGGGCGCGCGTGCACGAGTTGTTGTCTCCCTTCAACGCGGGCGCCTCGGCCAACGCCAAGTCCTTGTGGATGCAAGCCCAAGCCTACCGAAAGCAAGGTCAAGGTCAAATGGCCAAAGCCCTGAGCCAGCGGCTGCTGGCGGCCTTTCCTGACTCGCCTGAGGCGCAAACGCTCAGGCAGGAGCAAGCGCATGACTGAATCTTTTGATTTTTCGACATCGCCAGATCAGGCGCCTGTGGCGCCGCCCGAGCCGTCCGCGACCCAAGCAGGCTTGGCTTTGCGTCAAGCGCGCGAAGCCAAAGGCGTGCATTTGGTGGCGCTGGCTTCGGCGCTGAAGGTGCCGACCAAACATTTAGAAAACTTGGAAGCGGGCGCGTTTGAGGCTTTGCCCGACTTGGTGTTCGGCAAAGCCTTGGCAGCCAGTGTGTGCCGCCACATGGGCGTCGATCCAGCCCAGGTTTTGCAATGGTGGCCGCAGGTGAACAACCCCACGCTGAGCCGAGCTTCGGCGGCTGGCCCCATCAAGCCGACCACATTCGACCCCTATCCGGATCGACCCAAACCCTGGCGTTGGTTGCTTTGGGTGCTGGGTTTTTTGGGTGTCGTGGGCGGATTGGCTTGGTTGTGGTGGATGCCCACACCGCTTGAAGACACGGCAGAAGTCGCACCAACCGAGCAGACTGTGGCGGCGAGTGGCGCGGGCACCGATGCCACCAGCCCGACTGCGCAGGCGCCCGCTTCGGTGGTGATTTCAGCAACAGCAGACGCGCAGTCCAGTGCCGCCCCCACATTTGGCAGCGCGGCCACGGAGAACCCAAGGCCAGTGCTCAACGCGGCACCCGTTGAGCCCACGCCCAGTGCGGCTGTCGCGCCAGCGAGCCCGCAACCTGAAGCCGGCGCAAGTACGGCAGCGCCCGACGTGCCGACGGTGGCGCCGACGACCTCAACTGACGATGCCGCGCAGCGCGAATCGGCAATCAACAGCCCCCCATCAGGCGTAGGTGGCGATACCCCAAAACCCAGAAATGACAGCGACGAAAAGGCCAAAAGCATCCAAGACCAGCGCCCACACCACTGACTGCCGCGCTTGATGGACCCCAGGGGTGGTGTAGAACCGCGCCAAAATGTGTGGCAACGCCGCGGTGCCAAACACCAAACAGAAGACCAAGGCCATGAAATTTCGACGAGAGGTGTGAAAC
>JALRFN010000366.1 GCA_023268425.1 Burkholderiaceae bacterium
CCGAGCGCCATGGCCTGTTGCACATCGTCGGCGGTGCCGATGCCGCCCGCCGCGATCACCGGAACGTCCAACGCCTCAACCAGCATGGGCAGCAGGCTCAGCGTTGGGTGTTGCTGCCCGGGGTCGGTGTCCAAAAAGTGGCCGCGATGACCGCCCGCCTCCAAGCCTTGCGCGATCACTGCGTCGGCGCCGTGTGCTTGCAGCCACAGCGCCTCGCGCAAGGTGGTGGCGCTGGAGAGCACCCGTGACCCTCGCGCTCGAACACGGGCCAGCAAGCGCGCCTCTGGCAGGCCAAAGTGAAAGCTGACCACGTCGGGCGAGAAGTCTTCCAAGACCTCAGCCATCTCGTCATCAAACGGTCGCCGCGATCCGCCCCCGGCTGCTGCACTTTGGTTCAAGCCAAGGGCTTGAGCATAGGGCGCCAAGCAGGCGCGCCAGCGCGCCAAGGCCTCGGTGTCTGCGTGGGGCTGGGTATGGCAAAAAAAGTTGACGTTGTGGGGCAGGCCACTGTCACGCAGTTCGGTTAATGCCACTTGCAAAGCGTCGGCGCTGAGCATGGCGGCGGGCAGAGACCCCAGCCCACCGGCGCGCCCAACAGCCACCGCCAAGCGCTGGTCTTGCGCCCCTGCCATGGGTGCTTGCAGCAAGGGATATTGGGTGGGGAGGAAACTGGACATGGCGGCATAAGGAAACGACTGATGGTGCATTGTCGGACATGCTTGGTGCTTGCCCGCAGGTGACTGGTGCTTGTCCGAGGCGAGGCTAGAGTCCAAGTCAAACCGCCTGAAGCGTCGGCGGCAAGGAGTGAGGCAGATGGCGCAAAGCCTGGACCGTTGGCCGGTGTTGGTGGGCGTTGGCGAGTGTGTGCAACGCGGCAAGGATTTGAGCGTCGCCAAGGACCCCGTTGATTTGATGGTCGATGCTGTGCGCGCGGCGGCGGCTGATGCGGGCTGGTCTGATGTTTCGGCCTTGGATCGTTTGGATGTCATCCAACAGTTCTCATGGCCTGTGCACGATGCGCCAGGGGAGGTGGCCAAAGCCTTGGGCGCCCAGCCAACTTGGCGGCGTTATGGCCCCGTGGGTGGCGAAACTCCGGTGGCGTTCATCCACGAAGCGGCCTTGGCCATTGCGCGCGGGGACTCGCAAGTCGCTGTGGTGGTGGGTGGCGAGTCGCAGTACAGCGTCAACGCAGCGCAGGCCAGCGGTGTCACCTTGCCTTGGCGCCAACGCGACGATGAGACGCCGTTGCTGCGCGGTGCGGTGTACCAGCACGAGATGGCCAAGCGTTTGGGCGTGGCGATTCCGGCGACGATTTACCCTTTGTTTGAAAACGCGGCGCTTGCCGCCTTGGGCTTGACTCCCGCGCAGGCGCATGCCGAGTCGGCGGATTTGTGGTCACGGTTTTCTCAGGTAGCGGCGGGCAACCCTGTGGCCTGGTCGCAGCAGGCCTTCAGTCCCGAGGAGGTGGCAGAGCCCAGTCTGCAAAACCGCCGCGTGGCCTGGCCTTACACCAAGCGCATGGTTGCCAACCCGGCGGTGAATCAAGCGGCGGCGGTGCTGTTGACTTCACGCCAACAGGCTTTGGCCTGGGGCGTGGCGCCTGAGCGTTTGGTCTATGTGCACACTGGCGCGGCGGCCGATGACCCCAAAAACGTGTTGGAGCGTGACGATTTGGCGGTGAGTCATGGCCGCGATGCGGTGCTGGACACGATGCGCGAACGCATCGGCGAGGTGAGCAGCCTGTCGGCCTTGGAGTTGTACAGCTGCTTTCCCGTTGTGCCCAAGTTGGCGCGGCGACGCCTGGGTTTGGCGGCGCAGCACCCGATGACGGTCACCGGCGGCTTGAGTTTTTTTGGTGCGCCTTTGAATAACTACATGGGCCACGCGGCGGTGGCGATGGTGCGTGACTTGCGCGCCGCCGCGCCCGGCGCCAAGGGCTTGCTCTACGGCCAAGGCGGCAACATGACCAAGCACCATGCTTTGTTGTTGGGGCGTGAGCCGGGTTCGGTCGAGGCGCTACACGCGCCCGTATCCGTACAAGCGCAGGCCGACGCGGCCCGAGCGGCGCCGCCAAACTTGAACATGGCGCACCAAGGCGTGGCCTCGGTCGAGACGTTCACGGTGATGTTTGCCCGCAATGGGGAGCTTGAGCAGGGCGTGGTGGTGCTGCGCAATGCCGCCCGAGAACGCTTGTTGGCGCGCGTTGAGGCTGACGATGCGCACAGCTTATCGGTGTTGATGGACAGCACACGTTCCCCTGTGGGCCACCCCGGACGAGTGCATACCCGTATCGATGGCACGCCGATTTGGCAAGCGAATTGAGATCTAAGTTCAAGTTCACTTCAATCATTCAAGCCAGTCAGGAGACCTACACATGAACGAAAACCCGAGCGTCGTGACGACCGAGATGGTTCACGAGCACATTGCCTTGGTGACCTTGAATCGCCCCAGCGCCCGCAATGCCGTGAGCGTGGAGCTGGCCTGTGCGTTGGCGCAGACGGTACAAGACTTAGAGGCCAATGAGGCGGTTCGGGCGGTGATCCTCACTGGCGCTGGCGAGGTGTTTTGCGCGGGCGCTGACTTGAAGGTCGTCGCCGCCGGGCAGGGCAACGAATTGTTTCGCCCCTACGGCGGCTTTGCTGGTTTTGTGGATGCGCCGCGCCGCAAGCCCTGGATTGCGGCGTTGAATGGGGCGGCGCTGGCGGGTGGTTGCGAAATCATGTTGGCATGTGACATGGTGGTGGCGGTGGATCAGGCGCGAATCGGTTTGCCCGAAGTGGCGCGCTCGTTGTTGGCGGCGGCGGGCGGTTTGATTCGCCTGCCACGGGCCTTGCCGCGCAACATCGCCATCGAAATCGCCATCACCGCAGAGCCCATTGGCGTCCAGCGGGCCTACGACTTGGGCTTGGTCAACCGCGTGGTGCCTGCAGATGCCTTGATTGATGAGGCCGTGAACTTGGCCCAGGCGGTGGTGCGCAATGCCCCGATGTCGGTGCAAGAGAGCCTGCAAATCGTCAAAAGGGTGCACGAGGCGGATGAAGCCACGCTGCAAGCTGAGGTTTGGGCCGCACGCGATCGCATCATCCAAACCGAGGACTACCGGGAAGGCCCTCGCGCTTTTATTGAAAAACGCGCACCGCGCTGGCAAGGGCGCTGATGGCCTAAGCATTAGACCCGCTGCACGCGTGGCCTTGGGGGCGGCGCAGTGCGGACGCTGCCGACATCACGCACAATTTGCGCAGGTTCAGGGAGGCTGTTCATGTGGATGTTTGTGCTGGCCGTGGTCGCCGGTTTGACTGCGTTGGTTTGGAGTGCGGACCGTTTTGTTGACGGGGCGTCGGTGACGGCGCGTCACTTGGGCATGTCGCCCTTGCTGATCGGCATGTTGGTGGTGGGTTTCGGTACTTCAGCACCTGAAATGGTGGTGTCGGTGCTGGCTGCCAGCCAGGGCAATCCAGGTGTGGCCTTGGGCAATGCCTATGGCTCCAACATCGCCAACATCGGGCTGATCTTGGGCTTGACCGCGCTGCTGAGCCCGGTCGCGGTGCGCTCGGCGATTTTGCGCAAAGAGCTGCCCGTCTTGGCCGTGGTCACGGCACTGGCAGCGGTGCTGTTGGCCGATTTGCACTTGAGCCGCAGCGACGCGGTGGTCTTGTTGGCCGCGTTTGCGGGTTTGGTGGTTTGGTCGGTGGTGCAAGGGCGCCGCAGTGGCGCCGACGCCTTAGGCGACGAGGTGGCAGAAGACTTGTCCAACCGCGATCAGCCGCTGTCGCGGGCCGTGTGGGTCATGGTCATGGGCTTGCTGGTGCTGATTTTGAGTTCACGCTTGCTGGTGTGGGGCGCGGTGTCGATGGCCCAGGCCTGGGGGGTCAGTGATTTGGTGATTGGCCTGACGGTGGTGGCGGTGGGCACGTCGCTGCCTGAGTTGGCCGCATCGGTGGTGGCGGTGCGCAGAAACGAACACGACATGGCCGTGGGCAATGTCTTGGGCTCCAATTTGTTCAACACTTTGGCGGTTGTCGGCTTGGCCGGCGTGATCGCGCCAGCCACGGCAGAGCCCGATCTGTTGAGCCGCGACATGCTGATGATGGCAGGCTTGACCTTGGTTTTGTTCGTGATGGGCTGGGGTTTTCGTGGCCGCCCTGGTCGCATCAATCGCGTGGAAGGCGGTCTCTTGCTGCTGAGCTACGTGGCCTACATGGGCTATTTGTTGCGCTCGACCTCTGCGGCCGCCGCGGCTTGATCAGTGGGGGCGGCGTCGCTTGCGCGGCGCACCTCGATGGTGGCGTGCACGATTTGTGGGCATGAGGCCAAGGCTTGACGCAGGTCGGCGCTGTGCAAGTGGGGGTGGTCGGTGTCCACCGTGATCGCCGCCGCATAAGCGTTTTCACCCACGCGCCACAAGTGCAAGTCGCTCAAGCGGCCTTCCCCCTGGCTGGCGGCTTGCAAGCTGTCTGTGACTTGAGCCACCAAGTCAGGTCGCATCTCACCGTCGAGCAAGACCACGCTGGTCTGGCGCAGCAAACCGATGGACCACACGCCGACCAAGGCTGCGCCGACCAAGCCCATGACCGGGTCCAACCAGGCCCACCCCAGCCACCAACCTCCAGCCAACGCCAGCAGTGCAAACACCGAGGTGGCGGCGTCGGCCAAGACGTGCAAATAAGCCGCTTTGAGGTTCAAGTCGCCGTGGCCGTGGTGATGGGCATGGTCGCGATCGCTGTGGTCGTGGTGATCGTGGTGATCGTGGTGGTGATGGGCGTGGTCCAAGAGCTTGGCGCTGATCAGGTTGACCACCAAGCCCAACACCGTAACCGCCATGGCCTCGCGGTATTGGATGGCTTCGGGCGAGAGCATGCGCGCCAGCGACTCAAAGACCATCAGCGCGGCCACGCCGGCCATGAAGATGGCACTGGCAAAGCCGCCCAGGATTTCAACCTTCCAGGTGCCAAAAGTGAATCGGGCGTCGCCCGCCAGTTTGCGTGACCACAGGTAGGCCAAGCTGGACACGCCAATCGCCAGCGTGTGTGAGCCCATGTCCCAGCCATCGGCCAACAAGGCCATGGAGTTGAACCACCAGCCCGCGGCGATTTCAACCACCATGGTGATGGCGGTGATCAGCACCACCCAACGCGTGCCGCGCTCGCCGGCGGCGTTGGTGTGGTGAAACTGGCGGTTGTGGGTGCACGGGGCGCTGGCAGCAGTCATGTCGTGGTGCAAGGTGGTGATTGGTATCAAGCGTGGGCCCTGAGCTTAGGCCAGTTTGCAAGCACTGGGTTTCAGGGAGTGGATTCGCTGCGCTCTTGAAACAAAGCCAAGAGGTGTTGGCGCAGCCACAGGTTGGCCGGGTCGCGGTTGAGTTTGGCGTGCCAGTAGATGTTGATGGCGATATCAGGCAGGGCAGCAGGGTGGGGGCAGGAGTCCAATTCAAAGGCAGTTTGCACGCGTCTGGCCAAACGCTCAGGCACGGTGGCCACCAAGTCGGTATGTTGCAAGATGGGGCCGACCGACAAAAAGTGCGGCACGGTGAGGCGCACGCGCCGCTGCCGACCTTCGCGGGCCAGCCACTGATCGACCACCGCGTGCCCGGTGTTGGCAGAGGTCACGGCCAGGTGTTCCAGTGCATAGAACTGCTCCAGGTCGATGGCGCCGCGGATGGCTGGGTGGTCGCGGCGGTATAGACACACGTAATGCGGGCGAAACAAGCGCTGCTGGAAAAACCCGTCAGGGATGTCGGTCAGTGTGCCCAAAGCCAAATCGATGTCGCCTTCGGACATGTCTTGGGCCAGGCTGCCCGAGTGCGTGCGCGAACAATGGATGTGAACGTGAGGCGCGTGCTCGGCGAGCGAGCGCATCAGGGTGGGCATGAAGTAGACCTCACCGACGTCGGTCATGGCCAAGTGAAAGCGGCGCTGGCTGGTGGCGGCGTCAAAGTGCTCGCGCCTGGACAAGGCGCTTTGCAAGGTGTTGAGCGCGTAAGCCACTGGCTCGGCCAATTCCAAGGCGTAAGGCGTGGGGGTCATGCCGTGCGAGCTGCGCACGAACAAGTCGTCTTGCAAGGCCACGCGCAGGCGTTTGAGGGCGTTGCTGACCGCGGGTTGGGTCATGTTCAGCTGCTGAGCCGCTTGCGAGACGCTGTGGCTTTGCAGCAGTTGCTGCAAGATAGTCAGCAGGTTGAGGTCGAGTTCGCGCAGGTGCATGGGCGTTGATATTCACGTTGGTGATGAGCTTTATTATCTTTGCTCTATAGACGCATATCATCGCGCTGGCCAGAATGCAGCCAACGCCGATTCGCCCAACCCCTGACCATGGAATTGCTCGTCCAACCCTTGAACCGCCCCTTTGCCGTCGAGCTGGGCAGCAATTTGCTGGAGGTCTTGCGCGCAAACGGGCTGCCCATTTCCTACAGTTGCTTGGCCGGGCGATGCGGCACCTGCCGCTGCCGTGTCTTGAGTGGCCAGGTTTTGGACACAGGGCCAGAATCTGGACGGGCGCAGGTCGGTGCAGACCACAGCGTCTTGGCCTGTCAAGCGGTGCTGACCGAGAGTTGCAGCATCGAGTTGCCAGAGGTCGATGAGGTGGTGGTGCACCCGGCGCGCATCCTCAAAGGCACGGTGATGGCCATCGAAGCACCCACGGCGGACATCCGCCGCCTGCGCATCCAGACCAACAAGCCGCTGTCGTTCTCGCCGGGTCAGTACGCCAGTTTGCAATTCACACCGGAGCACATCCGGCCCTATTCGATGGCGGGTTTGCCCGAGGACGACGCCTTGGAGTTTCACGTGCGCGAGGTGCCGGGAGGCCGAGTCAGCGAGTATGTGTTCAAGACCCTGGCCGTGGGTGACAGCGTGCGCATCAGTGGCCCCTTGGGCACCAGCTACTTGCGCCGTCGACACCTGGGCCCCATGTTGTGCGTGGCTGGGGGTACGGGCCTGGCTCCGGTGTTGTCCATTGTGCGAGGGGCCTTGGCGGCGGGCATGGACAACCCGATCGCGCTGTACTTTGGTGTGCGCAGCCAAGCTGACTTGTATGACTGGGAACGGCTGCAGGCCCTGGCGCAAGCACATACCAACTTGCGCGTGCACGCGGTGATCGCCACTGGCCCAGTGCCTGCGGGCATGCGCGGCGGCTTGTTGACGGACGCCGTGGCGCAAGACTTGAGCGACCTACAAGGCTGGCGTGCCTACGTCTGCGGTGCCCCCGCGATGGTCGAAGCGGTCACTTGGGCGGCCAAACGCCAAGGTTTGGCACAGGCACACATCCACGCCGACGCCTTTTACCCGACTGGCGTTTGAAGCACGTCAAACACGAAGACAGAGGAACACCCGACATGAGCACAGCACCCCAGGCGTTTCCCAGCGACCCGCACTGGACGGATGAAGGCAGCAGCCGGATCCCGTTTTGGGCCTACACGCGCGACGACTTGTACCAGCGCGAGTTGCAGCGCTTCTTTTACCAAGACCACTGGTGCTACGTGGGGCTGGAGGCTGAAGTGCCCGAGCCGGGTGATTACAAGCGTACGGTGGTCGGCGAGCGCTCGGTGATCTTGGTGCGCGACATGGACGGTGAAATCAACGTGGTCGAGAACGTCTGCGCGCACCGGGGCTTGCGGTTTTGTCGTGAGCGCCATGGCAAGGCCAAGGACTTTTTCTGTCCCTACCACCAGTGGAACTACAGCCTAAAGGGCGATTTGCAAGGCGTGCCCTTTCGCCGTGGCGTCAAGCAAGACGGTCAAGTCAACGGCGGCATGCCCAAAGACTTCAAGCTCGAAGACCACGGGCTGACCAAGCTCAAAGTGGCCAGGCGTGGCGGGGTGGTGTTCGCGTCGTTTGACCACGAGGTGGAGCCCCTGGAAGACTTTTTGGGCCCGGTCATCTTGCAGTACTTCGATCGCGTCTTCAACGGTCGCCGCCTGACGGTGCTGGGTTATCGCAAGCAGCGCATTCCCGGTAACTGGAAGCTGATGCAGGAGAACATCAAAGACCCTTACCACCCGGGTTTGCTGCACACCTGGTTTTCCACCTTTGGGCTTTGGCGTGCGGACAACAAGTCACAACTGAAGATGGACGACAAACACCGCCACGCGGCGATGATTTCGACACGCGGCAAAGGCGGCAAAGACGAGCAAGTGGTGGGTGGCGTCGACAGTTTCAAAGAGGCCATGACGGTCAATGACCCGCGCCTCTTGGACATCGTGCCCGAACCGTGGTGGGGCGAGCCCACCGTGGTGATGACCACAGTGTTCCCCAGCCTCATCGTCCAACAACAAGTCAACAGCGTCTCGATGCGCCACATCCAGCCCAACGGCCATGGTTCGTTTGACTTTGTCTGGACACATTTCGGTTTTGAGGACGACACACCCGAGATGCAGCAGCGTCGCTTGATTCAGGCCAATTTGTTTGGCCCGGCGGGCTTTGTTTCGGCTGACGATGGCGAGGTCATCGAGTGGTCGCAAGAGGGCTTTGAGCAAAAGCCGGCGCACCGCACACTGGTGGAAATGGGCGGCACCGATGTGGGCGACAGCGAGCACATGGTCACCGAGACTTTGATTCGCGGCATGTACGCCTATTGGCGCGCGGTGATGGGGGAGTGAACATGAAAAGCTTCGACGATTACTTTGCCTTGCTCACCCTGTACAGCGATTACGCCATGGTCTGTGACTCGGCCGACTGGGACCGTTGGCCAGAGTTTTTCATTGAGCAGGGTTGTTACCGTTTGCAACCGCGCGAGAACTTCGAGCGCGGTATGCCCCTGTGTCTGTTGGCTTTGGAGAGCAAGGCCATGATCCAAGACCGCGTCTATGGGGTCAAGGAAACCATGTACCACGACCCTTATTACCAGCGCCACATCGTGGGCACGCCGCGCGTGACCGGCACGGCGACGGTGGACGGCGTCGAGCACATCTATGCCGAGGCCAACTACGCGGTGCTGCGCACCAAGTACGACGGCGAGTCCACGGTTTACAACGTGGGCTTGTACCGCGACGACATCGTGCGCACGCCCGAGGGGCCGAAGTTTGCATTGCGACTGGCCATTTACGACAGCGAGATGGTGCCCAACTCGGTGATTTACCCCATTTGAGGACGACGATGAGCGAATTGAACTGGATCGATGTGGCCGCGCGCGAGGCGGTGCCCGCTGACGACGTGGTGGCCGTGCGCGTCGGCGCGCAAGAGATTGCCCTGTACGACGTGGAAGGCGAGATTTTCGCCACCGACAACCTGTGTACCCATGGCGCGGCGCGCATGAGCGATGGATTTTTGGAAGGGCGTGAGATCGAATGCCCCTTGCACCAAGGCCGCTTTGACGTGTGCACCGGCAGGGCCATGTGTGCGCCCTTGACCGAAGACATCAAAACCTACCCAGTGAAGGTGGAGGCGCAGCGCATTTGGTTGCAGTTGTGTTGACTTGCCAGTTCAGACCCAGCGCCTAGAATGATCCGTGGGCAATGGGAACCCGTCACCCAACACAGGTCATTGGGCCTGGATGAATTTTTAACCCCAAAACAGGAGACAGACATGAAGAAAACAACCTTGGCCTTGGCCGCACTGTTGGCCATCGGCACCGCGCAAGCGGCCGATGCCGTCAAGATTGGCTTTGTGACCACCATGACCACTGGCGCGGCGGTCATTGGCAAAGACATGGAAAACGCCGTGAACCTGGCCATGGAGCACTTGGGCGGCAAGGCGGGCAACACGCCTTTGGAAGTGATTTTTGCTGACGACGGTTTCAAACCCGAGGTGGGCAAACAGTCCACCGATCGTTTGGTCAAGCAAGACAAGGTGGACTTCGTCGCGGGCTACATCTGGTCGCACGTCTTGCTGGCGTCACGCAAGTCGGTTTTGGATGAAGGCAAGTTTTTGATTTCCGCCAACGCCGGCCCCAGCCCCATGGCGGGCAAGCTGTGCCACGAAAACTTCTTCTCCACTTCTTGGCAGAACGACCAAACACCCATGGCTTTGGGCGAGGTGCTGAACAAGAAGGGGGTCAAGTCGGTCTACATCATGGCGCCCAACTATGCGGCGGGCAAAGACATGGTGGCTGGCGTGGAGCGCACCTTCAAGGGCAAGGTCATGGGCAAAGACCTGACCAAGTGGGGTGCCGACGCCCAGTTGGACTTTTCGGCAGAACTGGCCAAGGCGCGTGAAAGCGGTGCGGAAGCCTTGTTCGTGTTTTATCCGGGTGCAGCCGCTGGCGCGTTTGCCAAGCAGTACGACCAAGCGGGCTTGAGCAGCAAGCTGCCGCTGTACTCGGTGTTCACCATTGACGCCATTTCCCTGCCCAAGTTGCAAGCGGCCAAGTTTGAGGGCGTGTTGGGTTCGCGCACCACACAAGAGTGGGACCCCAGCTTGGACAACGCTGCGAACAAAAAGTTCGTCAACGACTTCAAGACCAAGTTCGGTCACTACCCGTCTTACTACGGCGCCCAGTCTTATGACGCGATCATGTTGATCGCCTCTGCGGTCAAAGCCACGGGCGGCAACATGAAGGACCAAGCCGCTGTGCGCGCCGCATTGAAGGCCGCCAATTACGAGTCGGTGCGCGGCAAGTACACCTACGGCAACAACCACTTCCCCATTCAAAACTTTTACCTGCGCGAAGTCGTGAAAGATGCGCAAGGTGTCTGGACGACCAAGGTGGTGGACACGGTGTACACCAACCACCAAGACCCCTACGCTGCCGAGTGCGCGTTGAAGTGATGGTTTCACGCGTGTGAGCACAGGGGGGCGGGCGACCGCCCCCCTGTTGTTGTGTTTTCAGGAGCGTGGTTTTGGACTTTGCTTTGCTGATCATGCAAATCGTCAACGGTTTGCAACTGGGTTTGTTGCTGTTTTTGGTCGCCTCGGGCCTGACGCTGGTGTTTGGCATTTTGGACTTTGTCAACCTGGCCCATGCGTCGATGTACACCGTGGGTGCGCTGATCTGTGCGTCGTTGACCTATGTGCTGGGCAGTTTTTTGTGGGCCGTTGCGGCCGCCTTGCCAATCGCGGCTGTGCTGGGCTGGCTGATTGAGCGCTTGGTGGCGCGCAAGCTGTATGGGCGCGATCACTTGGACCAGGTGTTGGCGACCTTTGGGCTGATTCTGGTCATGATCACCTCAGCCCAACTCATTTGGGGGCCGCAAGGCATTGCCGTGCCGTTGCCCGAGTGGTTGCAAGGGCAGGTGCAGTGGGGTGAGTCGCTGGTGCTGCCCACCTACCGCTTGTTGATCATTGCCGCGGGCTTGGCGGCTGCGGTGTTGTTGTTGGTGGTGGTCAACCACACGCGCTTGGGCATGTTGATTCGCGCCGGAGCGTCGAATCGCCGCATGGTCAGCGCCTTGGGCATCAACATCGAGTTGTTGTTCTCTGTGGTGTTTGCCATGGGCGCGGTGCTGGCGGGCTTGGCAGGCATGTTGGTCGCGCCGATCACCGAGGCGTCGCTGGGCATGGGCAACAGCATCATCATCACCGCCTTTGTGGTCATCATCGTGGGCGGCATTGGGTCGATGAAAGGCGCGTTCATCGCCTCGCTGCTGATTGGCCTGATCGACACCTTGGGGCGTGCGTGTTTGGACGGTGTGTTCAAGCTGTTCATGTCCACCGAAGCGGCTGAAAACTCGGCGCCAGCGGTCTCGGCCATGTTGATTTACATCATCATGGC